>DAOWFN010000049.1 GCA_030637945.1 Gammaproteobacteria bacterium | reverse complement strand
GGCGTTTCGCCAAATTCACGCTACACAGATCTATATGAAGCAAAAACTACTCGCGTCAATCTTTTACATCCTGCCGCATCACGCTATTTCCTGGTTAATGTTCAAAGGCGCACGGATTCGCTGGATCCCTATAAAAAATTTAATTATCAAAATCTACACCGATCTTAATCCGGTAAAAATGCATGAAGCCATCGAGGAGGATATGTTCGCATACGAATCTCTCAACGCATTTTTTACCCGGGCACTAAAACCAGAATGCCGTCCTTTTGATCCGGAGGAAACGAACTGGCTGTGCCCTGTTGATGGTTCAATAAGCCAGGCACAAGCGATAGAAAATGGCCGCATCTTTCAAGCAAAAGGTCATGATTACAGCCTGTTAGAATTACTTGGTGGTGACGAGAAGCTTGCGGACATTTTCAAAAACGGGTTATTCGCAACGCTGTATCTATCACCGAGAGATTATCATCGTATCCATATGCCAACCAACGGTACCCTCAAGCATATGCAATACATTCCGGGACGACTGTTCAGCGTTGCGCCGTCTACGGTTAACCATATTCCCCGACTATTTGCTCGTAACGAACGCTGTGTCTGCTATTTTGAGACCGCACAGGGACCGATGGCGATGATCCTGGTTGGTGCCATTAATGTTTCTGCAATAGAGACAGTGTGGCATGGATTAATCACCAGTGAAGCGAAAAAAATCAAACGCTTTGATTACCGTGATAAAGAATTCACTCTAAAACGTGGCGAAGAAATGGGACGCTTTAATCTAGGATCGACCGTAATCGTATTAGCGACAGACAGGATGGAAATTGATAACTCAATTGTTGCCGGTGCTGAAATAAAACTGGGGCAGTGTTTAGCTAAGCCTGCAAATTAACTTTATCTATTGTAGGTGCGAATGAATTCGCACCTACATAAAAACCAGCTTAATTTACTGGCATCGCACCCGGTAAACTTTGAAAATATTTAAACTTCGACTTCTTCAAGCTCTGTTTTTTCTATTTCCTCTGCTTTACCCGATGGTTTTGTATAACGATCATTCATGGTCTGAATAAACCCGCAAGCGTCAGAAGCGACCTGTGCGAGCACGCGTTTCGAACGCATCGACCAGCCTACCGGCATCGGCCTGAATATACTTCTCAATGGCTGCGTATTTTTAAGGAACGCCTGTTTTATATTTCCAGCCAGAATTTTGCCTTCTCGATGCTCGCCAGCCAGGTTCTTATCTATCGATATTTTTGTGGTAATTTTTTTTGCTATAACTTTTGCTGAAAAACGCCGCGCTGAAAAATGCACCACTGAAAAACCAAGTATCGTCACGCCTAGCTTTATCGATGACACTATGCCGTCATTGGCAAAATCATAAACAAACAACGCCCATGGATCAAACCACTGCCCAAGCACAAACAGCACAAGAAAAAATATTCCGATAGCGAATGCATCCAGAATTAAAACCATCTTTAACCATTTTGTCATCGCGTCTTTCACGATGGGCACAACCTGATTTTCGATGTCACCCGCAATAGTCTGCAAAGCACCTATTATCCGATACGAACGTTCGATCTCCACTTGATGTATGCGCTCGAAAATTGCCGATTTATCCTGATTACATTTTTTTTCAAAACGCTGCCGCACCGCTTCATCTTCTATCGGTACAGAAACATCACTATTATAGATAGAATAAAAACGCCCGGCAGTCAGGCCCTTGGCAGCGAGTGCGCGCTGCCATGCAGCAACGACAGCTTCAGGATTATCTTCGTGTGCAGCGGTATCAATCTGATTGAGGATATACAGAAATTTTTCAGAATCACTGCGATGGATCGTATTACCGACCAGATGATCCAGTGTGTCGTGCATCGCTCCCGGCTCGGGGTGTCTGGCATCAAAGAACACCAGAACCAGATCAGACAGATCGACGATGTGATCTGTCAGACGTAAGATCGCATTGCGCTGTTCATCAGCATCAAATCCCGGTGAATCGATAATAATTTTTCCACTTAACTTATCTGAATGCGATGTTTTCATCTGCAGATAAGCATCTATCCGTCGGCCTTCACCAGACGCGACCTTTTCGATCTCATCACTCATCTGATAAAAAGGGAAACGTGGATCAGAATTTAGTGCAACACCGGGTAAAACACGATGATCCTTACTGTTGCTGTAGGTGACGACGGTGAATTTATCATCAACAGCCTGATTACCGGTAAGCTGTAATTCATCGCCAAGAAAATTATTGATGAATGATGATTTTCCAGCAGAAAATGTACCTAGAATAGAGACTAGCGGCCACCACGGGATACTGGTTGCATAAGACTCTCTGGTGTCCAGTAAACCCATCTTATAAGCAATCGTATCGAGCTTTTTGAATTGTGAAACAACAGCAAAAAGCAGTGGATTTTCATTATTTAAATGAGTTTCCAGTTTAGTTAATCGTTCACGAATGGATTTATCCGGGCGATTTAACATGCAGTCTCATCCTTCCTTTAGTTGTTGGTTCGTTACTTTTTAAGTGACACCGGACTCGCACCTGGTACTTTTACTTTTGATGCTATCTTTTCCTGGGGAACAGCTTTTTTAACCGGAGCCGGCTTCGATGGGGTTTTGGCTACCGGAGCTGGCGCTTTAGTATTAGGCATTGCATATCCCCTTCGCGGTGCCGGATTGTACGATGGCCACACTGGTCTTGGCTGTACGGGAGGCGGTACGTTAGTACTGGAACTAAATGGCATCATGTCATTCATCATGCCAAACGGACCACTTGATACCGTACGGTTCATTCCATGCATATCACGCTGCATCCCATAAACAGATTGATTCATACTACCTATATTATGTGTCATGCTTTGGATATTTTTACTCATCGGCGTCAAACTATTCATCTGAGTAGACATGGAACTGATCTCCGTCGTCATACCACCAATATCACCCGTCATATTATCGATACTGCCTGTCATCGTGTTCAGGTCTTTTGTCATACGAGGCATAGCATCAGATACGATTACTGCCATCCGTGTCACCGATTGGGACAAGGTAGAGATGTCGTGAGTCAATCGATAGATCAGGAAGAAACCATATCCCGCCAATAACACGAATGCGAACAACGACGGATATACAACCATTTCCCAGCGCTTGGCACTGCTGTCAAATGTATTCGCTAATCGCTCGAGTGGGTCAGTAGGCTTATCACTAACATAAGCTTCCTCCAGAATTTTTTTCTGGGCGCGCTGCTTCGCTTCATGGGCACGCGCCTTTAAATCTTCACTGCCCTTCTTAGACTTAACGACATTATCAGCTGCTTGTTTATCTAATTCACTTATCTTCTTTGCAGCTGACATCATATCTTCTTCGCCCGAAGCAGCTGCCTTAGCAGTTGCAGAGGTAGCCTTACTGGCTGTTTTTTTTGAAGCAGCGTCTTTTTTCATTGACGACTTATCAATCTTTTCATCATCCGACATCTTAAAAATCGCCTTCAGCGCCTCGATTCATAATCTCTAAAATAATTTTCTTAACACCCATAGCTTCTTCTTTTAATGCTGCCGGCAACGGTTTTCCACCATAAATCATGGCATCCATATTTAACGAATACAGCCACAACTTACCTTCTTTATCTTCGACCAGACTAACACGGCAAGGTAAATATGCTGAATATGCATCACTGTATTCAAGCATCTGCGCGGCGGTTAGTGCATTACAAAACATATATATTTTAAAGAAACGTGATTTCTTACCGCTCATTGCTTCTACTTGAGCAGATAATGGAAGCTCGCCAACATTTTTAATATTAAGCTCATTAGCGACAGCCCTTATGGCCAATTCCACGTCTTCAACAGTCAAATCTTCTTCCACAGGAACTTTCCACACTGTCGCTTCCGCAGCGTTACCCGTTTCAAGAAGTGTCTCCATCATCTCACCGTATACACCAATGGCTTTTTCATCAAAAGAATCAAATGCCTTCATCATCGGTGCAAATGTAACTGCCACATAAATAGCTGCGACAACAACGATAAAACCGATCAACGAAAATAAATTGCGTAACGCGTAAAACATATAATAACCCAAAAAAATTTACAAAAAATATTAAGACATCGCAGTATCAATTAACTGTCGCAATTCATCCGCTTTGTCTTTATTTAGAAGATTCAATAACCCGACCAGGCTTCTTGCTCGATCTATCTGGCCTTTACGAACAAGTATAGCTGCTGCTTCAAAATAAGCTGTAGCCGCTTGCTGTTTTTTTCCTTGATTAAAATACACGTTACCGAGTTCGCCGTAAGCATCAAAATTATCTTCTGTGCCTGCGATCACCGCTCGATAATTCTGCTCCGATAGAGCGTAATTACGCTGATAAAAAGACTTTCTTGCCGTAATCCAGTTCGTCCTCACCACACCGCTGCGTTGTGACTCATCGAGCACCTTACCTTGATCATCTACATTTTTCAGTTGCCTTTCGATTTCTGGCGAGACAAAAGTTTCCTTTACATCACTATCCATCATGGCCACTGCCGCTTGAGAGGCGACTGACTGTACCTCATTTAGCGTCTTGCTGTCCTGTCTATCTATCAACGTCTCATCAACTTTTGGCTCGATAACATCTGCAGGAGCCTGCTGAGCACTCTCTTGACTGGTATTAACTGACAGTTGCTGAATATTCACCTGTTCGGCGCTCTGTTTTCCTGAAACATCATTCGCTGCCTCGATATCGACAGCATTTTCAGTTGCAGCTACTTCATGAACTATCGCGCCAGACTCAACCACTTCTGATTCCGCTATGGCGGCTATCTCGGGTGATTCAACGGTATTAGCTGGGGGAGCCGTATCTATTGTTTCAGATGATGCCGCTTCAGATGCACCCTGGGTCGAGACCGTGTCTCCATTTAACCTGGCGTGTTTGGCTTTAACTGCATTGACGAACTCTTCCACCTCGACAAACTCACTGGATAGATAAGCGACTGCTTTTCCTGCCGGCGTATCTTTACCTAACAGATTACCCCAGAACATATATCCATATATCACGATCACAATTAACAGGATAAGGAAGGAATGACTTAATAACCAACGTATAATTTTCATGAAAACCTCTAAACTCGTGTCTCTTTAATTTGCAAACGACTATTAACCAACTGGAAATCGGTCCAGTAACGTTGCCAATTCTTGCATCTCTTTTGAAGCTTTACCCATCGGATCGAGCTCAAACACGCTTAACCCTTCGCTGAACGAACGACGATAAGCAGTACGCTGATAGAGGCGAATATCCAGCGGTGTTATCCCCTGCATCATCTGCAGTGCTCTCTCAGCTTCATCCGTCTCACGGATACCTATATGGGTGTCAGCACGATTAATAAACCCCAGGACTTCTGGTTTTTTATCATTATTCATACTGTTTCGTACAATTTTTAAAAATCGTTGCGTTGACCAGATATCAGCCTGACTTGGCTGTACCGGAATAAGTATACGATCTGCTAAAGAGATTGCCTTTTCCATCGCAGGCATATTACCAACACTGATGTCAGCAATAATTGGTTTCGTCCTCTTTGTATCCAGAACTCTCGTCTCAAGCTCAGCCAGATTAGTAGAAACCTCAAAAGTAGGCTCAAAACCGTCCTCTACCCTGACATCACACACATCCACCAATGTACATTGAGGGTCAAGATCAAATGCCATCACACCTGTTTTGTCATGCGCCAGCCAAACGGCCAAATTAAAAGCAACCGTGCTTTTACCAGTACCACCCTTTAGATTTCCAACGACTGTTAACATAAATGAATATCCGATTTACTGTAAGTTTTAACCTTTTTAAAATCGATATTGTATGACCAATATCAAAGAGTCTATAAAATTAATTTTTATCCGCCACTTCTACTATTTCGGCATTTACCTGCTTTCTCTCTATTTCTGAGGGCACATTAAATAGTGTGTAGTTCTTAGGAGCAATAAACAAATCTTTACTCAATTTACCTACTTTAATATTGCGCAACTCATCAACCACGTTATCCTGGTATTCCTGCCTTACAACTATATCCAGTTCGTTGTCATACCACTGCGTACCCTGCTTTTGTTGCCCGGAGGAACTAAATGCGATCATGGTGAGTTTTCTGACCTTGCGATTATTCATCTCCTGATCATCTTTTATTTCAACACTTAACCCTGTTCCGTCAGAATTTTCCTGTCTCAGGATATTTTTGTATTTGCTGTCCACCCACTGAAAAATATGAAAGTCACTGCCATTATTGTCAAGAGTGATCAACCACTTTTCTGCCTGCCTGCCATTCATCTTTGTTTTCTTAAGAAAAACACATTCAGCATCAACAAACTGTTTGCAAGGGTCGATATTTTTTTTACCCCTGGTTTTTGCAATAATTTTTTCAGCATCCGGCAAATCCCTTTCCAGATAGTATTTATTCTCATTATCTAACCAGATAGTTTTATTATTTTTGTTATCAAAAATCTGTACCATTGAGACACCATCTTCTGTGTACTCAAATCGCACATTACCATCTAACCAGTACATTTTTGCATGACTGATATTTTCACCACGAATCTGTACAGCATCAGCAGTAAATGCAGCAGCGTGAACATGTGCCAGGGACACAGAACAAAACAATAAAAATGTGATCAGTAAAAATTTCATGCCTAAACAGATAAAAAAAGCGGTGCCAAAAGGCACCGCCCAATCAGATCGTTATTATTGTGCTGGAGCAGCTTGCGGTGCAGCTGGTGGCTGACCGTATGGGCCTGGTCCATAACCTTGTGGTGCCTGGCCATATGGGCCTGGTCCATAGTTTGGACGACCATAATAGCCATTATTCCAGCCGCTGTTGTTATTCCAGCCGTTGTTCCAACGATTATTCCAGTCGTTATTACCGCGGTATGAATTATTCGCATTACCACGCCCTTTGGCTTTCATATTAAAATTAAAACTGCCATCCATATCACCAGAACCATCACCAGAGCCATCACCGTAACCGTCGCCATAACCGCTATTGTTCCAGTTATTATTCATGTTGTTATTGCCCCAGCCGTTATTATTATTGTCCCAGGGACCATTCCAGCCAGCATTGGCTGACACAGAAGCCAGACTAAAGCTTATAGCGGAAGACAAAACAGCAATTTTGATCATTAACTTCATAATTTTTTCCTCATCATACTTCCCTCATTCATTTATGGCATTGAATCAAGGGTGCTACCCAACGCCTGTTCCACGTGAAAGAATCAGCTTTACAGCGATTCATTCACACTATACGCCTGTTAACAAATAGAAGCCATTTTTGATGCAATGACTTAATCAGTTCTCATTTTGCAAAAATGTAAACGGGTTAAAAACCCTGTTTTCAGCTTTATCGGCTGAATCATTCATCCTGCCCAAACCTGAGCTGCCCCCAAACATCGGTGTATGAATTGGTGGCATCCCACCAAATGCTTCGTTTGGTAACCATGAAAATTCTTCACCTCTATATAAAACGTCAGGGGCACTTCCCCATGGTGATACTGCAGGAACATCATAAATCGGATTTATGCCGCCCATACCATAAGCAGGATATTCCTGCGCCTGCTGTCCGTACATATTTGGCTGCGAATACGGCATCAGCTGCTTATTTTCACCACCATTCTGGTTTGAGTAATGTTGAGCCGTTTGCCTGTTCAATGATTCAATGATTTCTGGTGTAACATATCGCTCACGTTGATTACTATCATCCTGTTGCTGACCCCATGCCTGGTTGTATGGGACTTGCTTATACGGTACCTGGTAAGCCGGCAGTTCATAAGCAGGCGGCTGATAAGATGGTGCTTGCTGGACGGGATATTGCCAACCCTGCTCTCGATACTGCTGATTTCGGTCTTTAGGTGAATACCAAAGTTCCAGTGCGTTATCTTGTTTATCTGGCGCATGCCAGGGGTTAGCCGCCTCTGAACTAAACAAGTCATCCGGCGCATACCGTGGTGCAGCCGTCCAGTTACTGCCCCCCTCAGCCAATGCCGCCGTAGCCGCTGTCGCAAGTAAACTCAATATACAGCTTCCCGTAAACATTTTGTAAAACACGTGATTATGCATCGAACACACCTTAACCAAACCAATCACATTGTCAAAAAAACAACGCTTACCAAACCAAAAGCAGCACTGCCTAATTAGGATATCCTTGCTGGTAATTCGAAGGATACGGCGCTCTGTTCATAGGGTATCCAGAAGGATAATTATTTTGAGGGGCAAACCTGTTCGGCATCTGATAACCAGGCGAACCAAAGTTAGGCATATAAGCATTTGCTCCCTGTGATCCAACACCCATCGAAGGCATACGCTGCATACGTTGGTTATTCATGTAAGGCAAGCCTGGATTTCTCATGTAACCACCAGTTGCCGGCGCATTATATGATGGCGCTCTGTGTGTTTTTTGCGAAGCTGCTGGATTTGTCTGCCTGTTACCATAAGCGGGCATTCCATGATCAGGTGCCCAGCCAGCTGATGGTTGTGACGATCTCGGCCTAAGATTTTTTGGCCATGGTCTATCTGGACTGTACGCTTCCATCGGCACGTCCGTCGAATCAACCCTGACTTCAGGCTTGACTGCGGGTCGGGTTGCAACATTGTCAACCGACGGTGAGCTCACAACAGGCGATGCTTTAGAAGAGATATCACGCAAGCCTGTTGATACATAAGGACCCGGCGGAGCGGGTGGAACCATTCCCTGGTCGACTGAATCAACCATTACCTCAGGGGTAACAATCTCTTCTGCCTGCACTATCTCCGTTAGAACGAACAGAAAAAATAATAAACTCAACGCTGTGAAATCTTTAACATTGATAGTAGACATCAAAACCTCGCTTAACTATCGTCTTCATCCTTTAATCGAATACCTCGATAACCGCCTGGCGATGATTTTTTAGTAGGTGCTTTTTTAACTGCTATTTTTTTAACCGCGGTTTTTTTAACTGCCACCTTTTTCTTCGGTGCTGCTTTTTTAGTCACCGTTGATTTTTTGGCGACAGCCTTTTTAGCACTTTCCGGCTTATCTTCTGATGACACGTCTTTTGGCGACTCGCTTGCTGGCTCAACCGGAGCAGCAGGCGGAGGCGCTGCAGGTGCAGGTGGTGGAGTAGGTGCAGGCGGTGTTGAAGGAGCAGCTGGTGGCGGTGTAGAACCATCGGAGTCCGAGCCGCTGAAAATCATACCAAACACCATGCGCGTAAGGTTTATGAGCATCTGCCCAATAACAACAATCCAGCCAATCAGTCCCACTATTCCGCCGTATAGACGCATCCACAATGGCGTTTTATATTCGTCTGCAGCGTCTTCGATATCAGGCGCTTCACCTTCGATCTCAGCATATTTAGCGCTAACAACTCTCTCACAGGATTCTGAAGTTTCATAATAGAAATTTTCACGACAACTGATACAACCCAGAGGAATGATAAGTACAGCCCCTAGCGTACCAACAGCAGCACCCCATAAAAGACTGATGGCCATACCGTTAAAGATAGGATCATCAAGAATTGCAACGGCACCTGCCATCAAAGTCAATGACGTGATAAAGATTGGGCGCATGCGAATTTCTGCACCATTAACAGCCGCTTCCTTCACCGGGACACCCGATGCGACTTCGATCTTCACAAATTCGACAATCAGGATCGACTGCCGCACGATGATACCGCCGAGAGCAATCATGCCGATCATTGATGTCGCGGTGAATTCAGAGCCATGGAACCAATGTCCAGTTGCAATACCAATCATAGTAATAGGAATCGGTGACATGATCAGACCCGCCAAAGCGAAATCCCGGAATTCCCATACGATTAAGCCATAGATCAATATCATTGCGGCCATGAATGCAAGACCCATGTCGCGGAAGGTTTCAAAAGTAACCGTCCATTCGCCGGTCCATTCGAAGCCCGATATCGCATCATCATCCGGTGGACCGATTAGATTCATCGGCATACCTTCCATGATGACACCGTCAGGCGTGGTATAAACATCAGTAAATTCTTCAACACCAAACATGCCGTATATCGGCGCACCCAAACGGCCTTCCATCTCGCCGACAACAAACTCGACATCACGAAGGTCTTTATGCCAGACGATAGGATTATTCTCCTGTAGGACAAAACTTCCAACTTCACCCAATGGGATTGTCGTCCCTGCAGTTGTCATCATCGGTAAATTGCTCAATTGAGACACCTGTGAGCGTGTTGCCAACGGAACCTGGATAACAATAAAGGTAGGCTCGATGACCGAAGCAAGTTTGACATCACCCAACTTGAAGCCACCCATCGCCATCGCCAACGTACCATTGATACTGTCAACCGTTACACCGCGACGAATAGCTTTTTCTTTATTAACTTCAAAGTGCCAATGCTGAGAAGGCTCAGCCATATAGTTGTCAACATCAACAACACCACCGACTTTTTCGAAAAATTCGGTCATTTTCCTGGCCACTTCACGGCGTGTTTCTGCATCCGGGCCGTGTATCTCGGCCACGACCGTTTGCAATACTGGCGGGCCTGGTGGCATTTCAACAACCGCGATACGCGCACCCGCTCGATCCGCTATCGGTTTCAATAGAGCTCGCGCTTCTTCCGCTAATTGATGACTACTTTTTTCGCGATCATTTTTATTAAGCAACCTGACCAGCAGATCACCTTGCCATGGCTGCTTTCTTAGGTAATAGTGCCTTACCATACCGTTAAAGTTAAACGGTTGCGCTGTACCGGCGTAAGTCTGTACGGCTTCTACTTCAGGCACCTCTCTTATGGCAGTAGCCAGCTCATGCGCCAGATTAGCGGTCACTGGCATCGCGGTGCCTTCCGGCATGTTGATGATGACGCTGTATTCAGGCTTGTTATCAAACGGCAACATCTTCACCGCAACCCACTGTGTCGGATAGAACAATAAAACAGACAACGCTGTCATACCAATCAGGCTAACTAAAAAGAATATACCCAGCTTACGGCTATTGACCAGCGGCATGATCAGTGGCCGATAAAGTGCAGCTACGACTTTGCGTACTTTTTCTTCACGTCTCTCTGCTTTTTCGAGCGCTTCAAGTTTCGGCCGTACCCGTACCGCAAACCAGGGGGTGAAAATAAAAGCCGCAACCAGTGAGAAAAACATGGCTGAGGCGCCCATCACGGGGATGGGGCGCATATAGGGCCCCATCATGCCACTAACCCAACCCATAGGGAGCAGTGCGGCGATAATCGTAAAGGTCGCCAGAATAGTGGGATTACCCACCTCTCGTACGGCATCAACCGCATCATCAAGCGTAGTTCGGCCTTTTATTAACCAGTGCCGGAATATATTTTCGACCACCACGGTCGCATCATCGACCAGGATACCTATGGAGAAAATTAACGCAAACATGCTGACTCGATCGATAGTGTAATCCACCATCCATGCCCACCAGATGGTAATCAAAATAACGATGGGGATCACGGTAACCACAACAAACGCCGCACGGAAACCCAGGCCGATCAAACATAAAACAGCCACAGCAGCGGTAGCTTCAAACATCGCGCCCAATAACTCATTCACTTTATCATTGGCAGATTTTCCGTAGTCACGTGTAATCTCAACATGGACATTATCCGGAATGATAGTGCCTTTTAATTCTTCCAGTTTTTCTAAAATAGCTGCAGATACTGCAACGCCGTTGGTTCCTTCCTTCTTGGCGATTGCCACGGTAACTGCAGGGTCACCATCAGGTCTTTCTACACCTTCGTACGCCGGACCTGCATAATAAGAAGAGATATTTTTTGCATCTTCTGGCCCATGCTCAACCCTGGCAACATCTCTCATGAAAATCGGTGAACCATTGCGAATACCAACAACCAGACGTTCGATATCGGCCGCTGATTTCAAAAACGAACCAGAATAAACCGTAAACGAGGTACTGCCAGATTCAACGGCACCAACATTTTTCTGTGTATTTGCCGCAGTAATAGCACCGGCGACCTGTTGCAGACTTAAACCATAACCTGCCAGACGTTCAGGCAAAACTTCGACGCGAATCTGATCAGCACGACCCGCGATCACATAACCTTTACCGGTATTTTTTACCTGCCCTAACTCCTGCAGCACATCGTTACCGATGATGCGTAAAGTACTGTCATCGACTTCTTTTGACCACAGCGATACTGCAATAGCAGGCACATCATCGATGGCAACAGGTTTGATCAAAGGCCTCATTACATCAGGCGGCATAAGATCCATATTCGATCGAATTTTGTCATTGACTTTGACTATCGACTCACCCAGGTCTTCACCAACATAGAACTGTACTGTAAGGATTGCGTTGCCACGCTGTGTAGCAGAAAAAACGTGACGCACACCGGGGATTTCATCGATTAATCTTTCCAGCGGGTCGGTCACCAGACTTTCCACCTGCCCAACCGAAGTACCCGGGTAAGCCACGAAAATATCGATCATCGGCACCGAAATCTGCGGGTCTTCCTGCCTGGGTGTAAAGATCAAACCCATGATACCGATAAGCAAGGTTGCCACCAGCAACATAGGCGTAACGGGGGAATTAATAAAGGCTTTCGCTATGTTGCCAGCCAGTCCGAGGTCTTGACCACCAGGTAATGGTAAATGGCTCTTACATTCTTCTTCGCTTTTGTTTTGATCCAGTTCGTCAGTCATTTTCTAGCAATCGCTCTATTGTTCTAGTTGTTGTTTATCACTCATCAAAATATTTGAGTGATGAAACACCCGCTAACCAAACCTCAACGGGTTGTCATTTAATTTTTTACTCAGGGAGTTTCCCGATGTCGTTGCAACGACGTTTTATCATTCTTACTTATTGGTACTCGTGACAATTTTTTCTCCCGGCTTAAGACCGGAAAGTACGACGATAGAATCCACACCGACGTCAACACCAGTACGAATCAAGCGCATCTTGGGCACATTATTCTCATCAAGAACTCTTACCGAAGGCAGACTGCCACGTTGGGTGATAGCTGACTTAGGGATTACCGGAAGCGCCTGCCCGGATACATTGACATCAGGAATCATCACTTCCGCATACATACCCGGACCACCGGGTACACCTTCAGGCAAATCAAATTTAACGGTAACCGTATGCTGCTTGCTATCCGCAATTGGAGAGATTTGAGCTACGCGTGCTTTTATTTCTGTATTACCCACATCCAGTTTGGCCGGAACCACCATTCCTTTCTTTAGCCCTGGCATTAAACGCGCGGGTACTTCTGCTTGAATGCGTAGAAATTTTGAGTATGAAAAGATGATTAATGGCTGCCCTGGCTGAACCGTGTCGCCAATCTCAACCATTTTCTTCATGATGACACCATCAAATGGTGCGATTGCTTTAGTGTCGCGCAATTTAGCATTAATTGCTCTCAGGTCTGACTCAGCTGCTGTCACCTGAGATCGTGCTGATGCAACCTGTGTACCTTGTGTGACCAGATCAGCATGTCGCTCAATACTTTTATTTCCAGTACTGCTGCCAGGCATATCATCCATGTTATTAAAAAAACCATCAAACATAGAAGGCATTCCCATACCTGCCATAGGACGCGGATTATAGACACGCGGATTCCAAAGCTCACGATTGTATTGAACTTGCGCGTTTTGCATAGCATTATGCGCTGAAGTGACCTGCGCTTCTGCCGCAGCTTTCTTCGCCTGCAGATCATCATCGTTGATGCTGACTAACACCGTGCCGACGGTAAACTCATCACCTTCTTCACCAGCAATACTAACGATTCGGCCCGGCATCTGAGCCGCCAGAGTGACTTCTTTAAGAGGGATAACACTACCGCCTAGAATAATATGCCCACCATGTGGCGCTATACCGACTGTAATGACATTATCTGCCTGTGCTTGCGCAGACCAACCAGTGAGGAGTGTCAGTGACAGATAAAAGGGGAATTTAATACGATTAATTATTGACATGCCAAAAGCTACCTTCATGTTCATTTACACAAATACGGTTAACACCCACCCACTTATTTAAGCGGTACGGACGGACGTTAGAGATTGCCTTGAGATACCAAAAATTGCAAGTTTTTTCATGACTTACATCAAGTTATTTTTTAAACTTGAAGAACCACTGTAACTAAAATAATATTTGCGGAATTAGCTGTATTTTTTCAAGTTTAAACCACGTTGAAAACATTTAACTGCACCTGTCAGTTAAGCGTCATTCCATGAAAAAGATAACACCTGTTTGATATCCATGGTTTTTGTCAACACCATTAAGAACCTATCTAACCCCATCGCTACACCTGAACAATCAGGCAGGCCGTGCTCTAGCGCCGCAAGAAAATTAACATCAATATTTCCACAATCTTTACCCAACAATTGCCTTGTTTGATTTTCTAGTTTAAAGCGTCGGAGTTGCTCATCAGGGTCAGTCAATTCATGAAAACCATTTGCCAGCTCATTTTCCCCAAAAAACAACTCAAAACGCTTAGCGACCAACATCTGATTCTCATTTAGCGTGATCTTTGCCAATGCACACTGTGACGCAGGGTAATCATAAAGAAAAGTAAAACCATCTTTTTTAAATTCAGGCAATACTAATTGTGTAAGCAGCCAGTCCATCCAGCCCGTTAATTCACCATCGCCCGTACCGAGCCCTTGCGGTATTTCAACATTGTTCGTTAGCGCCGCCTGATGACATTCAGACGCAGTCGCTTGATGAGGATTAATGCCCACAAAACGCTCAAAAGCCTGCTGATAGCTTATGTAGTCAAATGTCGGCTTTTTCATAATAGAAATACCACCGACTGCACGATCTGATGAACAACATAAAACACTAACCAGATCAGCAAGTTCAGCCATCAACTGCTGCATATTGTAACCAGGCCGATACCACTCAAGCAGGGTAAATTCCGGATTATGATTAGCCCCCAACTCATCATCACGAAAAGCTTTACAGATTTGATATATCGGCTTCCCCCAGCCTGCCAGCAAACGCTTCATCGCGTATTCAGGGGATGTATTTAAATAACAGACATCACCTCGAAATCGTGACTGTAAGCTGTCCAGATGAGGATCAGTTGTAGAAGCATGCGACAATAAAGGCGTTTCAACCTCGACAATGTTTTTATCATCAAAAAAAGCCCTGATATTCTTCAACATCAGAGCTCTTTCTAACAAAATCTCATTGCTGGCCTGAGTCCGCCAGTTATTTTCAGACATAATCGGCCATTAACAATCAAGCACGTGACACATATTCTCCTGTACGCGTGTCAATCTTTAAGATATCACCCTCATCGATAAATAGAGGCACTTTTACTTCAGACCCTGTCTCCAGAGTTGCCGGCTTGGTCGCACCCTGAGCGGTATCACCTTTCAATCCTGGATCCGTCTGCGCAACGGCGAGCTCAACGAAGTTTGGTGGTGTAATCGATAACGGCTCACCATTCCATAACATCATCACACATACTTCCTGACCTTTGATCCATTTTGCAGTCTCACCTACAGCAATCGCATCGGCAGCATATTGCTCAAAACTGCTGGGCTCCATAAAATGCCAATACTCACCATCGCTGTACAGATATTCAACATTCATCTCATCAACGTCAGCCGCCTCAACAGATTCTGTCGACTTAAAGGTACGCTCCAGCACTCTTCCTGTTCTTAGATTTCTCGCCTTTATTTTATTGAACGCCTGACCTTTGCCTGGCTTGACGACATTGTTTTCGGTTATAGAACAAGGATCATTATCCAAAATAATCTTCAATCCGTTTTTAAACTGGTTGGTGCTGTATGTTGCCATGTTAAACTTTTACTCTTAAATGAATGCAATAATGAAACACAATAATTGATAAGCCAAATTTGGTAGCCACAATAAATTTTGCCGCTATATTACCCTGAATTACACGCAACTTAAATATCACGCTCTTAAATGTCATCTCCCGTCGAATTGTTTTCAAAACCGCTAACACCTTTAGCCGCCGATGCCACCCATACAAAAACCAGCGAACAGGAAGACAAACAGGAATCTCTATGGAAAAAAGAACTGGCGAATGCCAATATATCTGCCGCCGATTTACTCAAAAGGTTAGAACTCGGTCAGCATATAAAAGAAACAGACGCCCAATCTGATTTCAAATGCCTGGTAACAGACAGTTACATCAACAAAATGAAGGTCGGTAACATTAATGATCCTCTGCTCCGACAAGTACTACCTTCAACCAAAGAAAATAATCTATCTCTTCAACAGAATGGAATAGACGACCCTGTTGGCGATCTAAACGCCCAGGTAACACAAGGCTTATTGCATAAATACTACGGACGGGCATTAATAATCAATACTGGTGCCTGCGCCATTCATTGTCGTTATTGCTTTCGCCGCTCATACCCTTATCAACAATCATCATGTACCAACAAAGTACAAAATGACACGCTAACGTATTTAAGCAAACACACCGAAATTGAGGAGATCATCTTGAGTGGTGGCGACCCCCTGGTTTTAGATAATAAAAAACTAAGCGCACTCATCACAAGATTAGAACACATCAAACACATTCAGACACTTCGAATACACACACGGATACCAGTCGTTTTACCTGCTCGAATTACCACCGGCCTATTACAACTGTTACAGAAAAGCAGGTTACAGATCGTGATGGTCATTCATGCCAATCACGCAAACGAACTACAAAGTACCGAATACGCTAAATTGCATTTGCTACAGAAGTCAGGCGTCACCCTGTTAAACCAGAGCGTTTTACTGAAAGGAATCAACGATAATGCGGATACATTAGTAACGCTCAGCAAGCGATTATTTCAATGTAAAACCCTGCCCTACTATTTACATCTGCTTGACCCGGTTAAAGGCGTCATGCATTTTGAAACCAGCAAGAAATCAGCACATTATTTAATGCAAGAAATAAGCACACAACTGCCAGGTTACCTCGTCCCCAAACTGGTACAGGAAATTGCTGGAAGCAGGTCAAAAACTGCAATTTTTCGTATCTAAGCTACACTTAGAGATACTGAAGGAATAATTACAAATAAAATACCAAGCCTTTGTTTTTTAAGGGAAAAACAACATAAGCATCAATAGCTTATGCGGCTGTCGATAGTAAGACACAATTAATGAAATTAAATATACCGCAACAAAGTGCAGCAACTAAAGCTTCGTCCCCAAGCAACCCTCGTAAACTGGCGAAAGTTTTGTCTGCCCTGCCCAATACAAATATGGGCGAGATAACAAAGCAAACATTTAAGATATTACGCGACCAAAACCGCCAGACGATGCCTTGTAAACACCGCCTTGAGAATCTGGAAATGCTGCGTATTCCGGCACGTGAAATATTTAGCAACCTTAAAAAATATTTCATCAACCGTACCTTGCCTCTGCCAGATAAAAGCCAAAAAATCATCAATTTGAATCAATCGATATTGCAGGAATTAATTCATGGCTACGAGATCATCGCTAGCGAAGCCGCCAACAATACCGGCAACAATACCGGCAACAAAGTTGATGACAAGACACTCACCATCGCTATCTGTCGCTCCATAAACTACCTGTCAGAGATGTTACTGCGTTCAAGCGAAATCTATGAATCATGTCCAAAAAATCTGTGGCGAGATGCACACCAGCTTTACATGCTTGCCGAAAGCAACAATCTGGTCGACCAGATCGTAATCAACGAAGAAATGGGGTTAGGAAAAACCACTATCGGAAACAGCTACAAACAAATTCTACTGTTCTCACTGGCACGTCCCACCGCTTTAAGACAGAGTGATAACGATCGCATCTACAAAGAACTTTATAAATGGTCACAATACGCAACCATCGGGTCAGAGACATCAGAAGATATGATTGGTCGCGTTTTCTGCATACAGACGAAAGAAGACCTGGCACCTCACTATCTGAACCAGGAAAATATATCAGCAGACCCTGGTATTCGTATACTTGATACCAGTAAACTGGTTTTACATATAGCCGATTTGGCTGCAGAACAAAGTAGAAAAAAATCAGAATTTGCCATCGGCGATACTATTGCCATAGAGACGCTAACCACACTGATAGCCTCATGGGGAGAAAGCCCAAAACGAAGGTTCTCGCGTTCTGAACGACATGGACATATCAATGTCACC
Source organism: Gammaproteobacteria bacterium (assembly GCA_030637945.1). Classification (GTDB taxonomy): domain Bacteria; phylum Pseudomonadota; class Gammaproteobacteria; order SZUA-229; family SZUA-229. Next base: position 13,672 of record DAOWFN010000049.1, on the reverse strand, counting down.
ATAGGCTTATCAAAAATTTGCGCCGCGATGAAAGATCGTCGAAAAACTGGAACACAGCCTACAGGCAACCCAAAGTTTGACTTTGTACAATTATCCGAAACCTCCGATGAAACCCCTGTTGATGTAAGGCACGATTTTTTTCAAGCCCCTGGAGATAAAGAAGATTCAAACTTTACCCTCCAATCGATAGACAAAGACAAGCAACAAGACCAACTAGTAAAGAGTGCACTGGATATCAACGAAGAAAATGAGTGGGGCCTGGTAGCAAAAGGTCGCGTGCTGACACAGACTTATGAAAAAGAGAACCGATTAATCGATGAACTACAGATTGAATCACAACATCAAAATACTGATACACAATGGGAAGTAGTCAATATCAGCGCAGGTGGTTACTGCCTGCGCTGGAATTCTGATAGCACCTCAAAAGCACAGATTGGAGAGTTAATCGCATTACAGGAATTCGACCTGCATCATAATTTTAAATGGCATATCGGTGTCATTCGATGGATGCAGTTCACACACATAGACGGCCTGGAGATAGGTGTACAGATACTATCCCCACAAGTTATTTCAGCGACGGCTCAACGCGCCCATCGTTTAGATGAAGCACCTTTTGATTGTTTGATGCTGCCTGGTATACAAGCTTTAAATCAAACATCAAGCACACTTCTACCTTCGCATGCATTTAAAACAAATGCTAAACTTATCGTTCGGGTTTTTGAACACAAGCTCGACATAACATTGGGCCAAATCAAAGAACATACTGGCTCTTTCACTCAATTTGCCTATAACAATACTGATCTGGATCAACGCATAAAAAAACAGGCGAAGAAAGAAGATGCAAAAAAACACAAAGACGACTTTGATGAACTCTGGTCGTCACTATAAAACACCCTTTGGAAGAACTCTCAACCCTTTATGGATATCTTAGTGGACGAAAAAGTAATCAACTTAATAGTTATAGATGACTCTTTTGATAGTGAAGAGCAAATCGTCAGCAAATTAAGAACAGCCGGTTTCAGCGCAAGATCATCACGTATCGAAGATGCTGAGGATCTACTTGAATCTATAGAATCACAGACACCAGATCTCATTATTTATTTTGAAGAAATGGAACTGCTATCACTTAAAGACACAGTCAAATGCCTCAAAGAAAACGAAAATACAGAAGATAGCCGTGTCGTTATGGTCAGCAAGACACAGCAACCTGATGTAGTAAACGCGATACGTATCGGTGCTGTAGATGCCACCTGTTTTGAAAACATCGATCACCTGATCTTAATCATCGAACGAGAATACCTGTCTTTATGCAATGCCAGAAAAATTTCCGAAGTCAGAAAGGCATACGGTGAATCGGAAAAACGCTGTTCATCATTATTGGATAGCTCGCGTGATGCTATCGCCTACATACACGAAGGCATGCATATATATTCGAACCAGTCATATCTGGAAATGTTTGGCCTTCATGAATCTAATGACCTTGAAAGCATGCCGATTCTTGACATGGTCGCCAGCGCAGATCGAGACACATTTAAGACCTTTTTACGCGAACACACAAAAAATGAAGGCAGCGCAGAAAGACTTAATACTAATCTACGCAAACCAAATGGCGAAGAATTTAGCGGTGAAATGGAATTTTCAGCTGCACGAATCGATGGTGAACCTTGTATTCAAATCATTATCCGTAAAGAAAATCTTAACTCTGATGAACTTGAACGCCAGCTAAAATTATTGAGCCAAAAAGACCAGCTAACCGGCTTATTCAACCGCCAATATTGCATTGAAAAACTTGAAACAACCATTGCAGACGCTGCACAAAGCACCTATACCGCTGCCTTGATGGAAATTCATATAGACAACTTTGACGAGATTAAAGATACCGTTGGTGTCGTTCACTCTGACCAATACATCATCGAGGCTGCAAAAGCTCTGAGTAATGCCGTACATGAAGGAGACGTTATTGCTCGATACACACATGACAATTTCATCGTGATAGCTATTGATCCAGACGCAGAAAATATCGAGGATTATGCGATAGAGCTACAGAAATCTGTATCGCATCTGGAGACCAATATTAAAGGTTCGGTCATTAATACAACCTGCTGCATCGGTATCTCACTTATCGACAGCGATTCGCCCGAATATCATGAGGTCCTGTCACGTTCTGAAAAAGCCGCTGCCAGCGCCAAAGAAAAAGGTGTCAACCAGGTCGTAATTCACGTTCCCGTAAAAGGCGAACTAACGCGACATGAAGTTGATGCCAAATTCAAAGAACAACTCACAACCGCACTAAAAGATGATAAATTTGTTTTACATTATCAACCCATCATAAGCCTGCATGGAGACACCGAAGAACGATACGAAGTATTTGTCCGCCTGGAAACTGAAGAAAATGACCAGCTCGTTATGCCTCAGGATTTTCTACCGGCAGCCGAACGGATCGGCATGTCCATCGCCATTGACCGATGGGTACTATTCAGAACGATTAAAGAATTCACTAAAAAACAAAAAGAAGGGATCAGTACACGTTTCTTTATCAAGCTATCGGGCCCTTCCATTAAAGATGATACCTTAATGGACTGGTTGAGCTACCAGGTTAAAGAGCAAAACATTCCCGCCAATACTTTAAACTTTGAAATTAAAGAAACTGTCGCAATAACCAATTTAAAAAGTGCTAAAAGTCTATCGAAAAAACTTAAAGCCATCGGTTGCGGTTTTGTGCTGGATGACTTCGGCGCTGGTGCTAACCCCTTCCAGCTACTGGAGCATATTGATGTTGATTACATCCGGATGGAAAGAAGCTTTATGGACGATCTAATCGATAACCCCAAAAACCAGGACACAATCAAAAAAATAACTGCACGGGCCACCGAATTAGGTAAATTCACAATCGCCCAGCACGTGCCGGATGCCAGCAGCTTATCCATACTATGGGGAATGGGTGTCAACTTCATCCAGGGCTACTTCCTGCAAGAGCCTTTACCCGAAATGGAATACGACTTTACAGAGATGTCTGATTAACCAGCCAGTCATTCAAGAGCATTAATAATTACTACCGCAGGAAAGCAGAAAAGATTATTAGTAGCATTATATTTCTAATGTAGGTGCGAATGAATTCGCACCTACATTACCTCAAAGCGATCAACCGCCCGATAGCCCTGCGACAATTTTAATCCGCGACGCCCTCTTTCACCGGCGTAACTTTCTAACTCGGACGCCTTCATGGTTTTATGTTTTTTACCTGAATGTACGGTCAGCTTACCGCCTTCAGGAACAACCGTTATCGCTGCTACCTTCTCATCACCAGATTTTAAAAGTTTTGCCGGTATATTTATAATTTTATTGCCTTTACCTTTTGCCATCTGTGGAAGTTGCTCTGCAGGTGTTAACAACATATGACCGGCGGAACTCACTGCGGCTATCTGATCACTTTCCACACTGATAATTCTTACGGGTGGCAATGCTAACGCATGCTTGCCAACATTGAGCACTGCTTTTCCTTTTTTAGCATTGGCCTGCATATCACCCAGACGCACGATAAAACCATATCCGAAATTACTCGTTAACAGATAAAGGTCGTCAGGCTCACCTATCGCCACGCCAACAAAATGTGAACCTGGTGTCGGTGTGAAATAACTGCTAAGGGGGTCACCCTGCCCCCTGGCCGACGGTAATTTATGTGCAGGCAAGGTATAAGCACGGCCGCTGGAATCTAAAAATATCGCTGACTGATTGGATTTACCCTGAGTAGATGCCTGATGGCCATCACCAGCTTTATAATTTAATTTTTCACCATCAACTTCATGGCCTTTAGCAGAGCGCACCCAGCCTTTGCTGGATAACACCACGGTAATAGCCTCAGTAGAGATCAGAGCCGTTTCATCCATTGCCTGCGCAGCACTTCTCTCTATTATAGGAGATCGTCGATCATCACCATATTTCTCTGCGTCAGCAATAATCTCTTTTCGGATCAGTGTTTTTAAACGTTTTGCCGAGCCGAGTATCTTCTCCAGATAACCACGCTCTTCTTCAAGATCTTCCTGTTCACCTCGAATTTTCATCTCTTCGAGTTTTGCTAAATTACGTAATTTTAAATCAAGAATTGCTTCTGCCTGTACATCAGAAATCTTAAAACGTTTCATCAATACAGGCTTGGGGTTATCATTTTCACGAATAATAGCGATAACTTCATCGATGTTTAAAAATGCGACTAAGTGTGCATCTAAAATATGTAGACGTTTATTAACTTTTTCCAGACGCCACTGCAATCGACGGCGCACGGTTACCGTTCTAAACTTCAACCACTCTTCTAGCAATGAACGTAAATCTTTTACCTGTGGCCGGCCATCGATGCCGATCATGTTCATATTGACGCGGTAACTTCTCTCCAGGTCGGTGGTAGCAAATAGATGCGTCATCAACTCTTCAGTATTAACCCGTTTGGATCGTGGCATTATTACCAGGCGTGTCGGATTTTCATGATCGGACTCATCACGTAAATCTTCTACCATCGGTAATTTTTTTGCCGTCATCTGCGCAGCGATCTGCTCTAATATTTTGCCGCCGGAAACCTGGTAAGGCAGAGCAGTAATAATGATTGCGCCGTCTTCTATCTCGTAACAGGCGCGTTGTCGGATACCACCACGACCTGTCTGGTAGATTTCCAGAATATCTTTTTCAGGGGTAATGATCTCTGCTTCGGTAGGAAAGTCAGGTCCCTTTATATGCTCACATAAATCTTCCAGCGTAGATTTAGGGCGCTCCAGCAAGCGCACACAGGCGCTGGCGACTTCTCTTAAGTTATGCGGCGGAATATCCGTCGCCATCCCTACAGCAATACCCGTTCCACCATTTAATAAGACATTGGGCAACCTGGCAGGTAATGCTTCAGGCTCTTCCATGGTGCCGTCAAAGTTTGGCTTCCAGTCAACCGTGCCTTGTCCCAGCTCACTTAACAAAACTTCGGCATATGGCATCAGCCGTGATTCGGTATAACGCATCGCCGCGAATGATTTTGGGTCGTCAGGCGCACCCCAGTTGCCCTGTCCGTCAACCAGAGGGTAGCGGTAAGAAAAAGGTTGTGCCATCAACACCATGGCTTCATAACAGGCACTATCACCGTGAGGATGATATTTACCTAAAACATCACCTACTGTGCGTGCAGACTTTTTGTGTTTTGACGATGCGCTTAAACCTAATTCTGACATAGCATAAACAATGCGGCGCTGCACCGGTTTTAAGCCATCACCAATATACGGTAACGCACGATCCATGATGACATACATGGAATAATCGAGATACGCTCGCTCAGTAAACTCAGCAAGCGGCAGTTTTTCGATACCTTCAAATTCTAGTTCTGATTGTGTACTCATATTCGCTATCGCTTAAATGAAAAATTTAAAAAAAATAACAAACACAGAACTGAAATTGCATATTGGCTTTGCTTTTCATTGTTCATTATTCATTGCGGTCACAGCGCCGCCAAAGCGCCTTTATCTTCCAACCATGCCTTTCGGTCACCCGCGCGCTTTTTAGCTAACAGCATATCCAGCATACTGTTACTACTATCGCCTTTGCCTAGTGTTAGCTGAACCAGTCGTCTGGTATCTGGCGCCAGGGTCGTCACACGCAACTGCATCGGGTTCATTTCACCCAGGCCTTTAAAGCGTGTAACCGTCACTTTGCCACGCATTTTCTCAGCTTCGATACGATCCAATACGCCTTGTTTCTCAGCTTCATCCAGGGCGTAAAATACTTCTTTGGCCACATCGATACGAAATAATGGCGGCATCGCAACAAAGATATGTCCAGCCTCCACTAACGCTCTAAAATGCCTGAGAAACAGGGCACATAATAGTGTCGCGATATGGTACCCATCAGAATCCGCATCTGCCAGGATACATATTTTTCCGTAACGTAAGTCTTTTAAATTTGATGAGCCCGGGTCGACACCGATCGCAACCGAGATATCATGGACTTCTTTGGAAGCCAGTACCTGATCAGGCTCGACTTCCCAGGTATTAAGAATTTTACCGCGCAACGGCATAATCGCCTGAAATACCCGATCACGCGCCTGCTTTGCACTGCCGCCCGCAGAATCACCTTCCACTAAAAACAATTCTGACCGCGTTATATCCTGTGATGAACAGTCAGATAACTTACCAGGCAGCGCCGGCCCGCTGGTCACCTTCTTACGGACAACTTTTTTACCATCACGCAGACGTTTTTGGGCATTTTCGATGGCCAGCATAGCGATCGACTCACCGGCTTCAGCGTGTTGATTCAACCACAGACTAAAAGCATCTTTTACAACGCCTGAAACAAAAGCGGCACATTCACGTGAGGATAACCGCTCTTTTGTCTGGCCCGAAAATTGCGGATCCGACAACTTCACTGAAAGTACAAAACAAACCTTATCCCAGACATCTTCCGGGCCTAGTTTCACGCCGCGAGGCAGTAGACTTCGAATCTCACAAAACTCACGCAGCGCTTCAGTTAAACCCGTGCGCAAACCATTAACATGCGTACCGCCCTGTGCAGTAGGGATAAGGTTTACGTAAGACTCTGTAGTTAACTCGCCGGCTTCAATCTGCCATGTCAGCGCCCAGTCAACCGCTTCCGTTGAACTTGCCATACTGCCGACAAAAGGCTCTGCCGGCAAACACTCGCGCTCGTATAAATTCTCGCCCAAATAATCTGCCAGGCCACCTTCATAATGCCAACTTTGTACTTCACCTGTTTTATCTTCGGTAAAGGTAACTTCCAGGCCCGGGCACAATACAGCCTTGGCACGTAAGACATGTTTTAATTTTGATATGGAAATTACCGCAGAATCAAAGTATTTTTTTTCTGGCCAGAAATGAATTTTAGTGCCCGTATTGCGCTTACCGACAGTGCCCGTTTTCTTTAATTTCCGGGTCTTCTCACCGTGTTTAAATTCCATCTCATACACAGAGCCATCACGTCGTACTTCCACCGTAACTTTAGACGACAGAGCATTAACCACCGACACACCAACACCGTGCAAACCACCGGAAAACTCGTAATTTTTGTTGGAAAATTTACCGCCAGCATGCAGACGTGTAAGGATGACTTCGACACCGGGAATGCCTTCCTCCGGATGAATATCAACCGGCATACCGCGACCATCGTCTGTCACACTGATCGAGCCATCTTTATAAAGCACAACATCGATCTGTTTGGCATGGCCGACAATCGCTTCATCAACACTATTATCGATCACTTCCTGTGCCAGGTGATTTGGCCGCGTCGTGTCGGTATACATGCCCGGCCTTTTCTGCACCGGTTCGAGACCGGTTAATACCTCGATCGCCGAGGCATCATATTTACTCATTGGTGAACTTACTCATCTAGGTCGGACCCTGCTGCTTATTATAGTTATTATGGGTTTTGAAAATACTGGATTCGGGTTACTTTAACACTGGACAATAGATATTTAAATACAATCGTATTGTGATGACTGATTTGTCACTATAAACTCACTTCATGCCCAGCCAGAACAACAACCTGAATAGTCTAGACGCGTGTGACCCTTCGTTAAACGCAACGGTGTCAGCCTCAGCGGGCAGCGGCAAAACCTGGCTATTAATTACCCGTATCGTACGCCTGCTGATCGATGGCTCGGAACCGGGCAATATTATCGCCCTCACATTCACCCGTAAAGCAGCCGGTGAGATGCTGATAAGGCTAAATCAGCGACTGTTTGAAATGGCTACCGCTGAAGATGAAGAATTGGATGAGATATTAAAACTAATTGACTGCGAATCGAATGATAATTCAAAAAGTATCGCGCGCAGCCTTTATGAAAAATTAATACACAACCCCTACCCCATTCGCATCCAAACTTTTCACTCTTTTTGTCAGGATATATTGTCTCGCTTTCCACTGGAAGCTGATATTCCACCAGGTTTTGATTTACTCGAGGACGCTAGCTTACTCGAACGCCAGGCGTGGCAAGCATTATTTAGCCAGGCGGCTAAACAATTAAAGAATAGATCAAGCGACCTGTCAGATGCTCTAGACACCATCATGCAGGCCTGTAACGGTCCTGATAACACACACACCGCGCTACATAGTTTCCTGTCCCACCGCAGCGACTGGTGGGCATATACCGCCCATACTCAAAAGCCGATCGATTTTGCCTGTAGAGAATTAACACAGTCACTTCGTCTGGACCAGGAATGCAACGAACCAGCTACCCAGTTTTTCAATGCGAACAACAAAGAAAAACTACTGATATTCAGCAATCTGCTTCGAAAAATTAAAAATAAAACCAGTGAAAAACACGCTGAAAACATTAATGGCGTGCTGAACCAGCTCGACCATAACGAAACAGATTTAAAGCTGGCTTTCAGCCAGATAAGACCAGCATTTATTAAAAAAGACGGCGAGATTCTGATACAGGGCCGCCAATATAACCCTACGCTAGAAAAAAAGCTGGGCGAAGAAAAAGCGAAGCTCTTCATTTCATTACATACTGAAATTGCTAGCGCAATACAACAGGTCAGCGAACAGTTAAAACGCTTGTTTACATTAAAAATAAACAAAGCCTGGTATTTCGCCGGTCATCAGTATGTCGAAATATTCCAGCAACTGAAAAGAGACATGCGGCTTCTCGACTTCACCGATCTTGAATGGAAATGTTATCAACTGCTCCAGCATGCTGACAATGCACACTGGGTGCAATACAAGATCGATCAGCGTATCGATCACCTGTTAATCGATGAATTCCAGGACACCAATCCAACGCAATGGAATCTACTGTCTCCAATATTAGAAGAAATAGCAGCCAATCCGGAACAGAGACCCCGTAGTGTCTTTCTGGTTGGCGATGAAAAACAGTCTATTTACAGCTTCCGACGTGCTAACCCGGCATTGCAGGCACAGGCCAGTGAATGGCTTGCGGCCAATCTTAACGCACACGCGACCCCCCTGGATTTTTCGCGGCGGTCGTCTTCTGCCATCATACACTGCGTGAATCAGATCTTTGAACAGGATGAAATAAAATCGATCATGACTGGTTACATCACTCATGATACTTATTTGAATACGCTTCCCGGCCAGGTACATCTCTACGACCTGTTCAAAAACGATGAAGAAGAATCAGATGAAATTAAGTCTGATGCAGACGATACAGTGTATTTTCGTAATCCTCTCAAGCAGCCGCGCGAACTTTCTGTAAAAACCTTGAGACATAAGGAAGCAGAAAATATTGCAAAACAGATCCTGCGTCTTAAAAACACTCCAGAGTTTATCACCGAAAACACGGTCATTCGCCCAGTTAAATTTGGTGACATTCTGATATTAATGCGCAATCGAACACATATTGGCATTTATGAAGAAACACTTAAGCAATACGGCATCCCATTTATCGGCAACAAAAAAGGCGGACTACTGGATAACCTGGAAATACAGGACTTGAGCTATCTGCTAAATACATTAGTTGCACCGTACAACAATCTTGCACTTGCCCAGGTTCTAAAATCGCCAATATTCAGTGCCTGCGATGATGATTTGATCCAGCTTGCTCAACATGGCTCAACACACTGGTATGAGCGTTTACTAGACCTGGCATCTGCAACAGAAACAAAGTTATTACTCAGTAAACCTTTACAACGAGCAGCCAGGTTATTGCCACATTGGCAAAAAATCGCTGAACAACTGCCCGTGCATGACTGCCTCGATAAAATATTTTCTGAAGGCAACATTATCAATCGGTATATAGCGGCTAACAGGGCTGAAAACAAGCAAAAAGTTGCTGCAAATTGCCAGCGTTTTTTGGAACTGTCACTCGAAACAGACAGCGGGCGCTATCCTAGTATTACGCGTTTTTTACAACGATTAAGTCATCTGGAAAATCATTCAGATAGTCCACCAGAAGAACCTTTGCCACGAAGCGATGAATCCCGTGTCAGGATAATGACTATTCATGGCAGTAAGGGGCTGGAAGCGCCTGTCGTTTTTCTGGTGGATGGCAACAGCACATCAAATAATAAAAATGCTTACGCCAGCATCGTTCGTTGGCCCGCAGAAAAAAATCGACCAAAAAACTTTCAGCTACAGCTAGGTAAAGAACAAACCGATGAAGTCACACAGCATCTACAGCAAGAAAAACTCGCTGAACAGGCACGAGAAGAATTAAATTTACTTTATGTTGCACTTACCCGTGCACGTGAACAATTACATATAAGCGGAATAGAGAGTAGCAGGAAACAAAAAAACAGCTGGTATCAAATAATAAACGATGGGCTGGATAGCATTACCACGTCCGAAACAGACGCGGATAATGTGAACTACAAGGCGTACAGACATCTAGCATATGATGATAATAATGATATACCCATAAAAAATGATTCCCCTGAAAACACAGATTTCGTCATCGACGAACGGCTGTTAAAACCAGTCAGACAATTGCCTGCATCACCTTTTATTGTAGCGCCCAGCTCACAGACTGATGAAACTGCCAGCCTTGATGATGTCGAAACTGATCTTATACATACAGACACGGCATCGATTAACAGCCAACACCTGGCCAGATGGCGAGGCATCATGGTTCATCGTGCGATTGAACTACTGTGTAACAAAAAAGACTACCCTGCTACACAGCCAAAAATAAACGACATACAACAGCACTTACAAACCGAAGTTTCTCTGCAAAACCCGGCTCTTATCAAACATCTGGACAGCTGTATAGATGAGGCTGTATCCACATTCAACCACCCCGATCTCAAAAACATTTTCAGCCCTGTGGCCGACAGTAAAACATATAATGAAATGCCTATAATGTACAAACAAGGTGAGCAAGCTATCTATGGCATTATCGATAGAGTTATCAAGACCGACGACGCTGTCACAATCATCGATTACAAGTCACACCAGCTGGATAACGGTGAATCGATGAAAAAATCAGCACAGAAATTCACTAAACAGCTCGCCTTTTATCATGATGGCGTCAAGAAAATATGGCCGCAACAACCGATAAAAATGGGAATCTTATTCACACACTATAAAGAAATAATCTGGCTGAAATAAATAAACAAAAAAAAGCATGGCTAAGCCATGCTTTTAATATGTTACCTTTTGACTGATCTTACTTTCTAAGCTCAGCAACCAGTTTTTCAACTGGCACATAACCAGGCAATAACTGACCGTTCTCTAAAAGGATGGCAGGTGTCCCACGTACACCTAATTCACGAGCTATTTTCAGGTGTTCTTTAATCGGATTGTCACAAGTCTTTTCATCAACCTCGCCACCTGCTTTTGCAATATCCAGCGCTAGCTGTTGATCATCAGAGCACCATACGCTAATTGTTTTCCTCATATCTGACGCACCTTTTAAAGGCATAAAGATATATCGAACTTCAACATCTTTTTTCAAATAATCCGGAATTTCACTATGCAAACGCCGGCAATAAGGACAATCAATATCCGTCACAACAGTGATAATATTTTTAACATTTTTTGGTTTATAGACCAACATCTGATCAGTATCGAGCTTATTGATTGTTGCAAGGCGAATTTCTGATTTAGCATCCTCACTTATATTCTTTTTCGTTTTGATGTCGATAAGATCACCGTCTATCATATATCGTGCATCAACACTCATATAAACAACTTGTGACCCAACAATCACTTCATATAAACCACCAACTGGTGATTTAGAGATTTTGGTTGGTTTCACATTTGGCATGCTCTTAGCCAACGCTTGCCTCAAGGTTTCAACAGGATCTGCTTCTGCCATAACGCCGTATGAGGCAGATAAAGATGTAATTAATAAGAACAGGGATAAAAATTTCATAATGGACACTAAATTAAGGGTGATTAAAAACTAATTATAAAGACAACGCGAATTATAGTTAATTCCATAGAAAGTTTATACAACTAAGTTATTTTCCCTAAAGCTACGGTGTAATCGATAAAACACATCAGATTAACCATATAAAATATTGATCACTATGGTTTTCTATGCACGTGGATGATGATCCTGATACATATCTCTTAAACGCTGGTCTGCGACATGTGTATAAATTTGTGTCGTAGAAATATCACTGTGCCCGAGCAACATCTGGACAACTCGCAAATCTGCCCCATGATTTAATAGATGTGTAGCAAATGCATGGCGGAGTGTATGAGGGGACAATTTTTCTGGCGGTATAGCCGCAATTAAAGCATAACGCTTCACCATATACCAAAATGCCTGTCGTGACATCGAGCTTCCACGCCTGGTAACAAAAATCTCGCTGCACTGACTGACTGCTGCATTATTTTTAGTCGTTTTCAACAACAGTTCAGGTCTCGATTTTTGGGTGTATTCCATTAACCAGTCAAGCGCAACTTCGCCTACTGGCACCAAACGCTCTTTATTACCTTTGCCGATTACCCGTATAACACCTTGTTGCAACGAAACTTGAGAAGTCTGTAAGTTGATTAATTCACTGACGCGCAATCCAGTAGCATATAGAACTTCGAGCATAGCCCTGTCTCTTAGGCCTAAACTGTCAGAAACATCCGGCGCCGCCAGCAGGTCATCAACCTGTTGCTCATTTAGAGACAATGGCAGTGAACGTTCACCTTTTGGCGACTCAAGTAAACGGGTAGGATTTTCACTGATCTCGCTTTCACGATAAAAAAATTGATAAAAACGACGTAATGTAGAGAGTAAACGGGCGACTGAACGCCGCTTTTGCTGCAGTTGATAATTATGCGCCAGAAAACGCTGAATTATTTCTGTATCTACCGTTAACAAGGAATGGTTATTTTCTTTTAGCCAAAGGGCAAAACCCGCGAGATCATTTCTATAAGCTGACAAGGTATTTTCACTTAGGCCATTTTCCATCCACAGATTATCGATAAATCTCTCGATATATTTCTGCTCAGACGACGGAATGCAGTCAAATTTTGCCATATAGTGAATTATAGATAAAAAAAAGCCACTCATACAAGATGAGTGGCTTTTTTATTAAACGTAATAGTAAAAACTATTAACGACGTTTGCGAGCTTTTGGTTTAAGGGCTTTTTCAATCTTAGCCATTTCTTTCTTAGACCAACTTTCCACAAACTTGGCAACGGCAGCTTCTTTCCTTTCAGCCATCCTGATCAAAAGATCCTGACGCTTCCTCGTTGCCGCAACTTCTGCTTTCGCTTCAGCAACAGCAGATGCTGCTGCCGCTACACGATCCCGCAATTTCTGCTTCGCAGCAGCTGCTTTCACTCTAGCTTTCTGTTTACGTTCAGTTGACGCTTTTTTCTTAGCCGCCATATCTTCACGCGTAGCGGCTAGCGCTTTTTTCTCTTAGCTACTTTACGTTTAGCCGGTGCTTTACGTTTAGCTACTTTTTTCTTCGCTACTTTACGTTTAGCCGGTGCTTTACGCTTAGCTACTTTCTTCTTAGCTACTTTCTTCTTAGCTACTTTCTTCTTAGCTACTTTCTTCTTAGCTACTTTACGTTTAGCAACTTTTTTCTTTGTTGCTTTCTTCTTAACTACTCTACGTTTAGCAACTTTTTTCTTCGTTACTTTTTTCTTAGCAACTTTACGTTTAGCTGGTGCTTTACGTTTAGCTACTTTTTTCTTAACTGCTTTACGTTTAGCTGGTGCTTTACGCTTAGCTACTTTTTTCTTTGTTGCTTTTTTCTTAGTGGTACGAGCCAT
>DAOWFN010000005.1 GCA_030637945.1 Gammaproteobacteria bacterium | reverse complement strand
TACAACAACATTACCAGCTGACCGATGATGCAAAACACGATAAATATATTTCTATCGCAGATACCTGGCGGCCTTACCGAAGCATCGCAAGTTTCTATCTATGGAAAATGAGTGATTAAAATGAATTAAGGGATTCTGATTTTTTTAATTTTTAAAGAAAATACTGCTTTGTGAATGATTATTATTAGTAGATCTGCGTTCGCAGGTCTCAACCTATTGCCCTCTTTAACATATCTATTTCTCTTGATATTTCTATATTGAGTCTAGCTTGAGCAATCGCATAAATACTTGATTTTTACTGGTTTTTTGATCGTAATCACCTACGCTTTAATAGATGTAAAAAAACATATAAATAAATTCTATTTTCTTACTTTGAGTATCAATTATGTTTCTAAAGCGCGCATCATATATTTCAGTATCACTTTTATTAATCTCAACGGCAAATGCCAGTGTTGATGCATCAGCAAAAAGTATGGCGTTTACTGATCCAGACCTGCGGGCTAATGTCGATGCCAGTTTCCTGAGTCAAAAAATAAAATATGATGCCAAGGTTGGGGACGTTGATCTCGTTGTAACCCTGGGCCAACAGACATACCCGGCGCTGCATGAGCTGGTCGCGAAAATTGCCAAAGATAACGGTATAAAAATCGATATACAGAAAGGTTCCTGTGGATCTACAGCAAAGAAACTGCTGAAAAAATCCGTCGACATTGGAACTTATTGTTGCCCACCAGGGAAATCTGATCGTTTACCAGGGTTGGAATTTCATACAATCGGTATTGCGCCACTTCTGCTGGTGACGAACACGGTAAACCCTGTTGAGAATGTATCATCTGATGACGCACTTAAAATATTTCAGGGAGAATATGTCTACTGGTCTGAAGTTCCCGGTACTGAAAGTCTCAGCAGCCAGCTTACAGGCAAGACAATTCAGCCTGTTGCACGAATGCATTGCAAAAAAAGGCCAGGGCATTGGCGTGGTTTGATCAAAGACTCCGATTCTTTTAGTCCAAAGGTTCAGGAAGTCGGGGTTATACCTGACATGATAAAACACGTGGCAGAGAATAAAACAGCCATCGGCTATGAAACCGCATACATGCTTAAAGTTCACAAGGAAAAGGGTGAGTTAAAAATATTAAATATTGATGGCCACGATCCGGGGAATTTAAATCATCTCCTCAATGGCGAGTATCCTTTATATCGCACCTATAATTTAACTACCTGGTCAAATGCAGAAAATAAAAACAAGTTAGCTCTGCAACTGGTAAAAGATATTACTGAATATATAGAAAAGCACGGCAACAAAATTAATTTTATCTCTTCATCTGAACTGCGTCTTGCAGGCTGGAAATTTAAAAATAAGGAGTTGATCGGGCAACCAGATGGAATGCCTGTTATTTCTGAACGCCAATAAGTCATTAATTAATCGCAATGATCAACAGGCTCTCTTTAACATTTAAGATGCTGGTGTTGATGACCACTGTTGGCAGTGTTGTCTGGGTAGTGTCGGACTATTACCAAACTTCTGAGCTTAGTGCGGTCTTGCATGAAAGACTTAAAAACCAGTTGCTGGCAGAAGCAAGAGAACAAAGGCTACAGCTTTATAATCGTATAAAATCATATAGTCCAGCTGTCAGCATGTATGCGTCCAATACCAGTTTAATTGATTACATTGATCAGGATGAATGGCAGAAAAATGTTAATTCGCAATTAGCATTACATAAAAAGATACCTGTATGGTTGCCAAAATTATCTGTCATGCGCAGCTATATATTGCCGCATTACGCGATGTTGTTTGATACGGATAGTAGACTAAGAGAGCTTTACCATTACAGGTACCCTCTGCCACCAAATGAATTACTGAATATATCAGCACATGAGCTCGAATTATCACTTGATCAGAGTCACATTACGATCATCGACGACCAACCATATCTGATAGCAGCAAGGAATATTGGGGAATCAATACACAAAGGCACGCTGTTGTTAGCAACACCAGTTGATGATGAGTTATTAAGAGAATCACAGGGGATGACTACCAATAACAGTATTTCCGCTTTGTTGAAAGATGGTGAATCAAGAATCCTGGTCAGTAGTGATAATATTCGGATACCTGTAGGCACTGAAATATCACTGCTTGAAAAACATTACATGATGACTGGCGAAGATCATTTTGGTACAGGATCTTCAGATTTCATGATCAAGATCATCTCGCTGATATCAACCGATGAAGTAACAGTGCAGACAGAAATCATGCTTAGCAAGGACCGGAAAACAAGGGCGATAAATGCTTTTATCTATTTCATTGCGTTTGGTCTGATCATGTTCTGGATTACCGCTCGCATACAAAAGCTAACCAGAAAAGTCGTCGAGTTTTCTTCAAATATGAAAATCAAACAACCTAGCATAAACAAGGGGGATCAGCTCGAAGAGCTGGGGCTTCGATTTGAATTATTGGCCTCCGCAATAAAAGAAGAAACAAGCACACTTGAGCATGCTGCATTACATGACCCGTTAACGAACCTGGCAAATAGGGTGCTTTTTAATAATCGCCTGGAGTATGAGTTGCTGAATGGTGAAAGGCTAAATCAGAAGTTTGTATTGTTGATCAGTGATTTAAATAACTTTAAACGGGTAAACGATACCTTGGGCCATCACATCGGCGACATTGTAATACGCCAGGCAGGAGAGAAGTTGACCGGTGAACTACGGAGGAACGATACTGTGGCGCGTCTCGGCGGCGATGAATTTGGAATGTTATTGCCAAATACGTCTATAGACAAATCAATACCTGTGATAAAGAAAATTCTGGATGCATTTGAAGGGGCGTTTACGGCTGATGGGAAAAAGCTGGATATTGGTATCAGCATAGGTGTCGTCGAGTATCCAACACATGGCCAGAGTATAGATGTATTGTTACAGTATGCAGATGCAGCTATGTATAAGGCCAAAAAGAATCGTACAGGTTATGAAATATTTGATTCCTCATCAGGCATCTACATCGTGCCGGATACAGCTTAGATGCATTATTGAGCTTGCCCCAATAAAATGGATGGTTTGATTTTTTTACCTGAAAGTTACCAGCCGCTTATCGTTACCGTGTAATAGCGTGGAATGTCGTCGACGTATTCATCTAGTTCGCCGAATGTATCAACACCATCACCTTCAACATTTTTTTCTTCTAATCGGATAGATAGATTAAGGTCTCGAGTCTTTGTATCCAGTTCCTTGTAACCATCGGTCTCGATAATATCCTGCACGCTGATATTGTTTTTATCTGAAACTTCAAAACGTGCGTAATTTTTATCATGCAGAACATAGGTGATCTTGCCGCGTTTCTCGAATGATTGTTTGCCAGCGTGTACATATTCTCCTTTCTCGTCCTTTTTAATATCGTCTTCAAGGCCAGCAGCAATATCTGATAGTTTACTACCGAACCATTGTTTTAGCTCAGCATCTGAATGATTTAGTGGTTTATGAAATAAAGCGAGATAAACGATACCTGCTATCAGCAAGATGATAATAAAAGTAGACATAATTTTTTTCATTTAAATATTAAACACTGATGTTTTTGGTCTATATACTCTATGATCCTCTGATGCGTGACTTCATATTTTAAATGGATATAAAAGAGGCGCCCCTTTTAACTAGCCGCAGGTTTACTTAACCGAACCAAAAACGTTTTGTAGTAAATCGGTTGTTCTTTCTACCGGGTTAGCTCTGATCTTTTGTTCTTCCTGCGCGATCATGGTAAACAGACCATCCATTGTCTTTTTGGCGATGTATCCATCGATATCATAATCTTCAGGATTCATGAATTGGCCCATGAACCCGAGTTTGCCGTACATGTCTTTATATATACGAGTCGCGCCGGTTTTATCCGTGGCATTTTTTACAATAGGTGAGATTTTATTTTTCATGCTGTCGCTGCCGGTTCTACGCAGGTATTCGGTAGCGGCTGTATCCGTACCATTCAGGATCTGTTTGGCATCGTCGAAAGTCATGTTTTTTACGCTGTCTTTAAGTACTTCAAGTGTTAGTGGTACAGCAGCTTCGGCGGCCTGATTCATGGTATCGACAAATTCATCGGCGTATCTATCTTGTCCAGCCGTACGTAACATAGCTTCTACTTTTTTCAGTTTGTCCGGCATGGGAATGCGTACGGCCGTATTGTTTGAAAAACCACCGGCCTTACCCAGGTTATCAACGGCGTAAGTGACACCTTTATCCAGCGCCTGTTTTAAGCCGTTGGTGATATCGTCGTTGCTGAGTACATTGCTCAGGGTTTCTTTGTTGATGCTGCCAGTGCTGATAATGTTTGATTTGGTATCTTCCGGCACTGTTTCAACTGCATCCTTTAAGAAATCGAGCCAGCCGGCTGATACGTTGCTGGAGAAAAGTAAAGTTATAGCTAGAAATGTGCCTGGAAAAAACTTTTTGATGTTCATTATTCTGCGTCCATTTTTGTCTATGATTATGCAATCGGCTGATTTTAACAGAAGATAATCAGAGTTTTGTGAACAATTGTTTCTAAGCTTAGAAAGTGATTATTTTCTTACTCTAGCTACGTTTTAAGTAGTGCCTCAATCGTTACGTTTATTACCTGATAGAAAAAGGGAAAGATCTGGGGTCGATAATGAAAATCATAATGGTATGGTCGAATAAACACATACCTGGTACTTATAAAATGGAATATATTTTTAAGGGGTTAATTAACAACTAAAGTTTTATCAAGCGCAATGTGAACCACCGCGATCATTTTGTAGGTATTAACTTTCCAGATGTAGTGGCTGGTAACTGGCTTAAAAATCTATCGGCAGATAAAAAAATATAAACCGACCATTTTCAATATCGATCTTAAGTGTAGCGCCGTGATACAGTGCATAATCGATGTAACCGGGTATCGCGCTATCAATATGGCATTCACTGGAATGTTGTGGTGACTCAAAGTCACGATCTCTGTCATACCATGCTAACAACATATACTCGCCTATGTTTTTTTCGGCTTCGCTATTAGCTATTTTCATCGCTTGTAAGTAATCATCCAATATCGGATCAGGTGATAATTCAATAATGGTGACACCAGAATAGTCTGGCTGTTGCGGTATGTTGCATGTTGGTTCAGTAGTCATAGGTGATTCCTTTAATTCTTTATTTTTTATCAT
>DAOWFN010000044.1 GCA_030637945.1 Gammaproteobacteria bacterium | reverse complement strand
TCTCCAGGTTATAGTTTTTTATTATTTATTAATGGTGGTTTAAAAATATTGGTGTTCCATTACTACTAACAGACGGCGTAAGTAAATAATTATTCATAGTATTTTGAAATAAATATTTATACTTAATCTATGCTTACGCCGTTTATTGGTAGTTGGTTTCGTATGATGTCGTTGATTAAGGTTTTACGTATGCATAACCGTTAGCCTGCAGGTGAGCGACTTCAGCAACACCACTAGGAACGATATCGCTTTTATCGACGTTGTACAGGTCCGTATCAACATCTACTTTACGTCCGCGGACGGTGTTAGCGCATACATTGAAATCAACGCCCTGGCTTTTAAGGTTGTCAATTTTTGCTGTCATAGAATCGTCTGCATTCGCATGTTTAAATTTTTTCAGTTTGGCTAATGAATCAGGTTCTAATAAAAGAGCAAGACCGTTACCATGCAATACAACTTTTAGATCAAGGTTTTCAGCGCCGACAGCGTTAATATGATTTTGAATATTGCGCAGCGCGCCAGCCTGTTTTTTCGGATTGTCATAATTGATATGGTAAACAACTTTTTGTTTGCCATAGCGGTCGCCTGCATATGTTGCTGTCACCATCATCAGGCAAACGCCCATCAAAAAAGCTGATAGTATTTTTGTTTTTAGTGTGTTCATCATGTTCCTCTTTTAGTTTGTGGTTTCCCCTGTGTAATTATTTATTTCTGCTGCCAGGAGTTTGCAGCTTTCTTTTTTCTATGAAATCTTCAAGAATTTTTTTGGTGATACCGCCGACCTGCATGCCAACAACATCACCTTTAGGGTTAAATATGTAAGTTGTCGGTAGTCCTTCCAGGCGACCCAGCCCCATCTTTTCTGTTATTCTTGAATCACTTAGCAGGATTGGAAAGTCGATGAGATAATCGTCAGCAAAGCTGATAACTTCATCTTTTTTTGCATAGCCATAACTTGGAAAATCTATCGCTATACCTAAAATGATGGCGTCTTTGTCTTTGTGGCTATCATGAAAACTGACCAGTTCTGGTATCTCTTCACGGCATGGCGGGCAACGGGTGCCCCATATATTTAAAACCACCCATTTTCCATGACCGATGTATTCAGAGAGTGTATGCTGGCTGCCCTCGATATTTTTGAGTGAAATATCGAGGGATGCGAATGCGTTACTGGTCAATAATGTGATCAGGAGCAGTATTATTAGATTTATTCTATGTAATGCTGGAGACATTTATTTTTATATGCATTGATAATGTTCGATAGCTAATAGACGCGACAGAGCTATAAAATATTCACAAATATTTTTTGGAATATAATGTCTTTATCTACGTCTATATGGTGTTAACGGGAGTTTTTATGAAAGTTGTTAAAAATCTGGTAGCCGCTTTTTCGATGAAGGCAGAATTCGCATCACGGCGTAACAAGCTATATCGTATTGCGTATTCATGGAGTCATGATCCTGTGTTGGCAGACGATCTGGTGCAGGAGACTATCTATAAAGCCTTAAAGAATGCATCCAGGCTGCGTGATGTGAAGACCATAGATAGCTGGTTATATCGGATTTTATACAACTGCTGGCAGGATTATCTGCGTGTTAAAGGCCGTAATGTTGAATTTGTCGAGAGCTATGACGATGAGTCAGCGGATCAGACTGACAATTATCAGCAGGCACAGATAGTAAAGCGTGTAAGAGCCTCTGTAGAACAACTGCCTTTGCCATTGCGTGAAGTGGTAACACTGGCGGACTTCGCTGGTTTTAGTTATGAACAGATTGCTGAGATCACAGATATACCTATCGGTACGGTAATGAGTCGTCTGTTTAGAGCGCGTAAAAACTTGAAACAACAGTTACTTGAATTTGGTTCGGATGAGTTAACCGTATCTAAATTACGGAGGGTGAAATAATGAATATTAAGGATATGACTGAAGACAAATTAAACTTATTCATCGATGAGCAGCTTGATACCGATGAGATGAATGAGATTCGTGAAGCATTGCTGGACGATAAAGAATTACGTGAACAGGTGTGTCAGTTAAAAGCGGTACGTGAGTTGATCGGTTATGCATATAGCGAGGTGCCGCCGTCACGCCATGAAGATTCGAATAAAAAACGCTCGGGTTCAATTTTTGGCAGGGCGATCGCCGCATCGGTAACGCTGGTCGTGGGTGTAGTGCTGGGCTGGTCTACTTATGAGTACAGTCCCAATGCAACGCCAGCAATCTCTGCTCAAAATACATTTCAGTATGTAGCCAACCACGTGAAAGCTGCGTATGGAGAACGAAAAATCGTCTTACATATCGATTCCAGTGACGTGCAGGTTGTTAATGCAGCATTAAATGAAGCCGATCAATTACTGGCAACCTATCGTAAGGCGAACACACCGATGAAGCTGGATATTGTTACAAATAAATCCGGTATAAATATCTTGAGACCGGGCGTGTCGCCTTATATTGCTCGTATCAGGGAATTGATCGATGATAATGATGACGTTGCTATATATGCCTGCAATCGTTCTATTGCCAAAGCACTTAAAAAGGAAGGTGTTGAAATCGTTTTGATGCCGGAGGTGACAAAGGATAAGTCTGCCAGGGAATTGATCCCTCAGCGTTTGGAGAAAGGCTGGGTTTATATAAAAGCTTAATATTAATTAAACTTGTAGGAGCGGAATCTTGTTCCGCGATTTGCGTGTATATTAAAGGCCAATCGCGGAACAAGATTCCGCTCCTACAGGTGTTTTAACACTCAGAAAACAGAATGGTATCAATCTTCCATTCATCTTCACTGGCATGAAGCACCAGGCAAGACGGTCCACCATGGTTGCGAATTTTTCCTGATGCACCGGGATTGACGACCCAGGGCTCTGTTTTCTGGTCGATGATCCTGTGATGGGTGTGACCATAAATGACTAATTTTGCTTCGGCGTGGTCGTGGCGAAACTTCTCATGATCGGGA
>DAOWFN010000053.1 GCA_030637945.1 Gammaproteobacteria bacterium | reverse complement strand
ATATAGTTTTACTAGGAGCAATGACTAACCCGCATTTGATCCAGTCGTGGTTATCGATAATCGATGAATGTGAAGTGCCATTGTCAGGTATCTGGACATTGCCGATCATAAGCAAAAAAATACTGAAAACACTGAAAGCGTGTAGTGGTGTTGTATTGCTTGTCAGTCAACAGGTTAGCAGTAATGTCAGGCAGACTCTGTTTAGAGATGGGAAGTTACTATCGAGTAGACAGTCGATAATCAACCAGGATATGGGCGATATCTCCTCTATCGGTAAGCTTGCCGCACCTGAAGTTGATCGCACGATTGAATTTCTGCGGGCGCAAAATCTAGTTGCCGCTGATGAGGTGATCAACCTGCATATAATAGGAAGTAGTGAGCAATTATTATCGCTACAGACGTCGTTTAAATCTAATGATAAACAGACCGTCGTCATTCACCCGGTAGCTGATGTCCAAAGTAAATTAGGTTTAACAGGTGTCGAGGAAAGGTTCTCGGACAGCTTATTTGCATGGTTATGCGTGGATCAAAAAATCTCGCTAGGTCATTATGGTGAGCGGAAAATATTTACTCGCTACCGTAATAAGTTGTCAGCCATGGCGTTATATGCTGCAAGCCTCATCGTTGTGATTGCAGGTATATTGTTAACTGAATCAAATATATCTGATGCGCTTGAATATGAGAAATCGATTACATTGTTGAAAGAAGAAGAGAAAAGTTATAAAGAGCTATATTCAAAAAAATTCAAAGATTTCGAGGAAGTTTTTCAAAATGCAGGAGTGATGAATTCGGCTGTAGACCTAGCAGAACGCATAGCCGTTAACGGTACAACATCACCATTAGATTTTCTTATCAGTTTAAGTGATATTTTATCTCAGGATAAAGCGCACACAGTGCACATAGATAAGATCAGATGGCAGGCAGTAAACATAGACGATAAAAATAAAACAATAGATCAGGCTAATTTTACCGATGATTACTCTGTTAAACACGATGCTGTTGTTACCGGGCGAATAGATGACCCGGAATATAATTATCGTGCATCGATAGATCACATACAAAGAATCATCAAGTATTTAAAAGACAGCCCACGGGTAGAAAATGTAGAAACACTGACGATGCCAGTTGATCTACGCTCAGAAAGCAAGTTCTCCACCGAGTCAGGTGTTGATGCGCAGGGTAATAAAGGCGAAAAAACTACAGGCGTGTTCTCTTTTAAAATCATCATGAAGGCACCTGACCATGTTTGATAAATTAACACCAACACTGACCCGTGCCTTAGGGGTTTTCACCGTAACACTTATAGCAAGTATTATTGTGGTCTCTGTTTCATATTATTATATGGATGAGGTCGATCAGGATCAGCAGTCAGCTAAGCGCGCGATGCGAATATGGCAGACAAAAATCAATAGTTCAGTCGAAAATAATCAGATTATCGATGAGTTTGAAACCAACTTTTTAAAGTTGGTTAATCAGGGTGTGGTCGGCGCTGAAGACCGATTAAGCTGGTTTGAGACGATTCAAAATACCGCTAAAAAACGTGGCATGCCATTAGTGAAATACAGTATTTCTAGTCAGGAAGCATTAACAGAAGATAATTTAAAATATAAGTATGCCGGTATTGATGTATATAAAAGTGTGATGACATTAGATATAACGATGGCGCATGAGGGTGACCTGTTTGCATTGTTGAATGACCTGGAAAAAGCAGATGGTCTGTATACGGTTGATAAATGTGATATAGAAAAAACTGGCAGAAAAGTGGTCGACACGGATAATAATATGAAAGCATATTGTGAGTTAGGCTGGTATACCTTTAGAGGTTCTAAAACTGACAAAGGCAGTAAAAATGCGAGTTAGAATAATCGTTACAGGTTTTTTATGTCTCATACACAGCAGTGTGATCTATGCTGCTTATGATGCCGCTGATCTACAAAAATTATTTACTGACAAACGGCAGCGTGCTCAGATAGATTCTGCTCGCTCAGGTAATTATTCGCCTTCGGTTAAAAAGCCGCAGACCAGACAGATTAAAGT
>DAOWFN010000168.1 GCA_030637945.1 Gammaproteobacteria bacterium | reverse complement strand
GTGGGTCATGGCCGCCACGATTTAAACGCCAGATGTCATCATCCGACATGTGTGCAACCATGGCTTTTAAGTCAGGTGAATTGAAAAAGTGTTCGCGTACAAAGGCACCGTCTTTGGCTTTGTAGTTCTGGTAATCGCCGTCAACAACTTCTGCCATGCGTTTTTGCAGTAAACCATCTTTGTCTTTAGCCAGTAGAGGGTCCCAGTAAGATCCCCAGATGACTTTGATCACGTTCCAGCCGGAACCGCGGAATACAGATTCCAGTTCCTGGATGATTTTGCCGTTACCGCGAACCGGGCCATCAAGGCGTTGCAGGTTGCAGTTGATGACGAAGATCAGGTTGTCGAGTTTTTCACGACCACCCAGTGATATTGCGCCCAGTGATTCCGGTTCATCCATTTCGCCGTCACCGCAGAATGCCCAGACTTTTCGACCTTCAGTTTTGGCAAGGCCGCGATCTTGCAGGTACTTCATGAAGCGTGCCTGATAGATAGACATGATTGGGCCCAGACCCATCGATACCGTCGGGAATTGCCAGAAGTCAGGCATTAGCCAGGGGTGAGGGTAAGAGGATAAACCGCCGCCATCAACTTCCTGGCGGAATTTGTCCAGTTGGCCTTCGTTCAGTCGACCTTCCAGATAAGCGCGTGCATAGATGCCGGGTGCTGAATGTCCCTGCATGAATATCAGGTCGCCGCCATGATCAGGTGTTGGTGCGTGGAAAAAATGATTAAAGCCGATGTCGTATAAGGTTGCGGCTGATGCAAAGCTGGCGATGTGCCCGCCAAGCTCAGAGCTTTCTTTATTAGCGCGAACCACCATCGCCATCGCGTTCCAGCGAATGAATGAGCGAATACGGTTTTCCAGTTCCGGGTCGCCCGGTGTGCGTTGCTCCAGATGTGTTGGAATCGTATTTAAATAGGCGGTGTTATTGGAAAACGGCAGGTTGGCGCCATTGCGTCGAGCATCGTCAATGAGTTGCTCAAGTAAGAAATGTGCACGCTCAACACCTTCATTTTCTATGACTGCACTTAATGCATCTAGCCATTCCTGGGTTTCCAGGGGGTCAATATCGTGTAACTCTGTCATCTAAATCTCGCACATTCGGCACAAATTACATCATTTTAGTGAAAATTAACGTAATTTAATGGAATTTATTAATTATTGTCAATAACTCGCGGAAGCATATAGGGTTTTCTTGCGCGTTAGGGGCGTAATTATAGAAGTTAATGCTAAATTAGTCGAATTTAATATAGTGTCGTTAAGCTAATGTGTGTTTGATTTAATAAAAAATTAACCGTAGAGACGCAGAGAAAACATTATTTTTGGTGTGCGCCGTAGGCGCAAAACCATAAAAAACTCTGCGCCTGTGCGCCTCTTCGGTGAAATTATCTATTTAGTCATGCAAATTTTTAAGTATAATCGCCACCTCTTTTAAGAATACACAACTGGAACCTCACCATGACTGCGAAAGCAAATATTAAAAAAGCTGTTCTTGCCTATTCAGGCGGTCTTGATACTTCTGTTATTTTGAAATGGTTACAAGATGAATACCAATGTGAAGTGGTTACTTTTACAGCAGACATAGGTCAGGGCGAAGAAGTTGAGCCGGTGCGCGGTAAAGCGGAAGCACTGGGTGTTAAGGAGATCTATATCGATGATCTAACGGAAGAGTTTGTGCGTGATTATGTTTTTCCTATGTTTCGTGCAAATACTGTTTATGAAGGTGAGTACTTATTAGGTACTTCTATCGCGCGTCCTTTGATTGCGAAGCGTATGGTTGAGATAGCCAATGAGACCGGTGCTGATGCAATCTCACATGGTGCGACCGGTAAAGGTAATGATCAAATTCGTTTCGAATTAGGTGCCTATGCATTGAAGCCGGGTGTACATGTGATTGCTCCATGGCGTGAATGGGACTTATTGTCTCGCGAAAAATTAATGAAATATGCGGCAGATCACGGCATCGAAGTTGACTTTGATAAGGGTAAAAAATCACCTTACTCGATGGATGCGAACTTGCTGCATATCTCATATGAAGGCGGTATTCTGGAAGACCCCTGGGTGGAAGCCGAGGATGATATGTGGCGTTGGACTGTTTCTGCCGAGCAGGCTCCCGATAAGGCGACCTATCTGGAGTTAACATACGAGAAAGGCGATATCGTTGCTATCGACGGTAAAGAGATGACGCCGGCGCAGGTGCTTACAGAGCTGAATCGTATCGGCGGTGAAAATGGTATTGGTCGTCTGGATATCGTAGAGAATCGTTACATCGGTATGAAGTCACGTGGTTGTTACGAAACACCGGGTGGTACCATCATGTTGCATGCGCATCGTGGTATGGAGTCGTTAACACTGGATAGAGAAGTTGCGCATCTGAAAGATGAATTAATGCCGCGTTATGCCAAATTGATCTACAACGGTTACTGGTGGAGTCCTGAACGTGAGATGTTGCAACAGATGATCGACGCGTCACAGCAATATGTTAATGGCGTAGTACGCGTGAAACTTTATAAAGGCAATGTTGATGTTGTTGGCCGTAAATCTGACGACTCATTATTTGATGAGGATATTGCAACCTTTGAAGATGATGGTGGTGCTTATGATCACAAAGATGCAGATGGTTTTATCAAGCTCAACGCCTTGCGTTTGAGAATGCAGGCAAGCCGTAGGGCATAAATTGTAGGCTGGGATAAGGCGGAGCTGTTCCCGGCATATGTTTAAATGTTTCGTCAGCAACGCGTTGCTTGTGCTGGCCTACAGAGTTAATTTTTTGTTACATTGATTCGTCAAAGTAAAAAAAGTGTGGCAAGGCCAAGAAAAGCAAATAGACCGACAATGTCTGTAATCGTGGTCAGGATGACGCTACCGGCAATGGCGGGATCAATGTTTAGTTTGGTCATGGCGATAGGGATCACTACACCGGAGAAGGCGGCAACAAATAAATTAATGATGGTCGCAGCAGCGATTACATAACCAATCTGTATATCATTAAACCAGAATACAGCAATGGCAGCGATGACAATCGCCCAGCCAATACCATTAAACAAGCCAACAATTATCTCTTTGCCGATCAGCCAGCTTCTGTTGCTTCTGCTTACCTGACCGAGGGCCAGGCCACGGACAACCAGTGTTAAAGTTTGTGTGCCGGCAATGCCGCCCATGCTGGCTACGACATTCATCAATACCGCGATGGTCACAACTTTTTCCAGGGTGCCTTCAAAATTTGAAACTACCCATGAAGCTAAAAATGCAGTAATTAAATTGATACCTAACCAGATAGCACGGCGGCGTGCACTGGGAATAGCGGGCGCGAACAGATCTTCTTCTTCGGTCAAACCCGCCATGCCGAGAACAGAATGTTCTGCTTCGTCTCGGATTACGTCGACCACATCATCGACCGTAATACGTCCCAGTAATTTCATGTTTTCATCAACTACGGGCGCTGAAAACAGATCGTGCGTTTCGAATATTTTTGCGACTTCGTCATCTTCCATGCTGGCTTTGATGATCTCAATATCACGGTTCATTACATCGGCGACAGTCAGTTCGGCATCACTGGTAAGGATTTTTGACAGTGACAGTGTGCCTAAAAATAAATTTTCACGTGTGGTTACAAATAAGCTGTCAGTGTTTTCAGGCAGTTTATCCATACGTCTCAAGTAACGTAAAACGACATCCAGCGTCACTTCGCTGCGGACAGTGATGGTGTCGATGTTCATCAAACCGCCGGCACTGTCCTCGGGGTAAGATAGTACCGCTTCAAGTCGTTCGCGGTATTGTGTGTCTAAAGAAGTTAATACCTGGGTGGTAACACGATCAGGCAAAGATTGGATAAAGTCGGCCAGGTCATCGACGTCCATGCCTTCGGTGGCATTGACTAAATCCTGTAATGACATATCACGGATTAATGTCGCTCGAAGTTCTTCGCCCAGCTGGATGAGGACTTCACCTTCTTTTTCTGAATTAACCAGCTCCCAGATGATGTTGCGTTCTGTGTGTGGCAGAGATTCGAGCAGGTGAGCGATCTCAGCAGGGCTTAGCTCATTTAACATGCCGCGTGCATGCTGCATGGTGCCGGTCTCCATTGCGTCAGATAACGCAAGGATTTGATCTTCAGTTTTTTGTGAACGATCTTGATCCATGGGGAGTTCTGTTTTTTATTATTTTGATGCCGCGGTTGTCTCCTCTAGAGAGTGTAGCATGAGTGGCAGTGGAATGAGTGTTTCGGGTTTATAAACCCCGGATTGTTTACCCATCTTGCAGGCAAGAGTTACAGCAGATTAACCAGTTTTTGAACACGTGTTTTGATTTCGCTGGAGTCATGTGTCTGTAAAATTTTCTGTGTTTCAATCTGTAAATTTTTTAGCGTGCTATTGATGATTATATGTTTAACTTCCAACAAGGCATTTGCCTGCACGCTGAAATACTCCAGTCCCATGCCTAGCAAAAGTCTCGTATATAGCGTGTCACTTGCCATATCACCACACAAGGAAACCGGGATGTTGGCTTTTTTACCGCCTTCGATAACCATGTGGATCAATTTTAAAACTGCCGGATGTAGAGGGTCGTAAAGATAGTTTACTTCGTCATCGATACGATCAAGCGCCAGTGTGTACTGGATTAAGTCGTTTGTGCCGATAGAAAGAAAATCGAGTTTTTTAGCGAAGGCATCTACGGCAAGTGCGGCAGCAGGGACTTCTATCATGGCGCCAACAGATATTTTTTTATCAAAATCAATCTGCATATTTTTTAGCGTTTGCTTTGCTTCTTCTATTAACGCCAGTACCTGATCGAGTTCCTCGACGTTGGTCAGCATAGGTATCATTATGCGCACCGGGCCAAATGCAGAGGCGCGCAATATAGCTAATAATTGTGGCATGAAATCTTGCGGTTCTTTCAGGCACCGGCGAATAGCACGTAGTCCCATTGCCGGGTTGTGTGCCATTGGGCCATGGTCAATCGTATCCTGTATTTCTTTGTCAGCACCCAGGTCCATGGTGCGAATGGTTAAAGGTTTGCCGTTTAGTGCCTTGACCGCTCGTTTGTAAGTATTGAAATGTGTTTTTTGATCGGGCCATTGATTGAGCTCGATGAATAACATTTCAGTGCGATATAAACCAACACCTGTATCGTCGTATTTTTTTATCGTGCGTATATCTGCGGGACGGTCGATGTTGCCATGCAGGGTGATCTGTTTTTTATCAAGAGTGATTGCGGGCTTGCCACTTAAATCGTTTAATAAATTGCGTTTGGCTATTTCAGTGCGTTTTACTGATCGGTAATGCTTCAGGGATTTCTTATCGGGTGAATTGATAACAAATCCGGCCAGGCCATCGATGACCAGCATTTCGCCGCGATGAATTAACTGGCGGGCATGGTGTAGGCCGACGATAGCCGGGATACCAAGGTTTTTTGCAAGAATAGCTGTGTGTGACAGCGGACCACCGAATTCGGTAATAAAGCCGGCAATTTTTTGGTGTTGCATCACTATGGTATCAGCAGGTGTTAAGTCATCGGCAATGATGATCTTACCTTTGTATGATTGATTGTCGTTACTCTGCTCTTTACCGGCAAGGCAGCTTTGTATGCGTTTGACAACATGCAGAACATCATCTTTACGTGTGCGTAAATAAGGGTCCTCCATCTCATCAAACACCTGCACGAGTCGTTCGCTCTGCTTCTGCAGGGCCCATTCTGCATTGCAGGAGTATTCTTTTATATTAGCTATAGTGCCTTCATTGAAAGCAGGGTCTTCAAGCATCAGCAGGTGGGTATCAATAAAAACAACAATATCATTCGCTGTGTTTTTAGCGATTTTCTTTTTGATATCATGTAATTGTTTGCTAGCTTGAGCGAGTGCTGTTTTAAAGCGTTTTATTTCAGATTTAATTGCAGAGGCAGGCAGAGTAATTTGTGTGGCATCAAGTTGCTCGCGAACGATGACATGAGCTTCGCCGATAGCGATGCCTTTTGATACGCCGATGCCACTGATATAAATACTCAAACCGATGTTCCTCTCATGACTCCTGTTATGGTTTTGTTATTCATCTTCATTAAAGCGGTTATTGATTAGATCTTCAAGTTTGTTCATGCTTTCTTCTTCATCTTCGCCGTGAGTATAAAGCGTAACTTCGGATCCCTTGCTCGCTGCGAGCATCATAACACCCATGATGCTTTTACCGTTTACACGGCGTTTGTCTTTTTCTATTTCGATATGTGACGAGAAGCTTGATGCGAGTTTTACGAACTGAGCGGCTGCTCTTGCGTGCATTCCTAATTTGTTAATAATTTCTATATTTCTACTTACGCTCATAATATATTGATCAGAGTTGTTTTAATTATTGGTTTCTGTCATGTGGTTTTGTATGCCCAGATGAGCTCCATCCAGTGCTTTTTGTAACAGCTTTTCCGTCTGCTCTTCACGGTAATTTAGTAATCGTATGACCATCGGAAGATTTACGCCGCTGATTAATAGGGTTTCGTATTTTGTAGCGAGTTGTTGTGCGATATTGCTTGGCGTGCCGCCATATATATCGGTAATAAAAAATAGTCCGTCATCAAGTGTTAGTTGCGTTAATTTTTTTTCTATCTGCTTAACTGTTTCTTCAGGCGATGCATCCATGGGCACTTCAAGGTACGACAGGTTGCTGTTTGATTTTTGCACGATGGCTTCGCCGATAGATAGTAGATTACTGGCGATGCCTTCATGGGTGACAAAAAATAATGCGATGCTCATGATTTTTATTCTTTGTATGTGCTCAGTTCGCGGTGATGAATTGAAACATGTTCATGATGCGCTCTAAATTCATCGTGTAACGTTTCGGCGATAAAAACTGAGCGATGCTGGCCGCCTGTGCAGCCAATGGAAACAGTTAAGTAGTATCGATTTTGCTTTATGAATTTCGGTATGACGAAATTTAAATAATTTTTAATATGTTCCAGCATCTGTTGTACATCAGCCTGTTCCTGTAGAAAAGCGATTACTTCAGGATCCTGTCCCGTTAGCGCCCGTAGGTTAGGTTCCCAATGCGGGTTCGGCAGGCAGCGAACATCAAAGACAAAATCCGAGTCAGCCGGTGCACCATTTTTAAAACCAAAGGAATGGAACAGTAATGAAAGATGGGTCTTTGGTCTTTTTACTACACGTTCTTTGATATAACTTCTTAGTTCATGGATGTTCGTATACGTGGTATCGATATATAGATTGGCAGCTGTGGCAACGTCTTTTAATAGATTTCGTTCGACTTCGATAGCTTCAGATAGAGGCAGGCCTTTTTTTGTAAGAGGATGTTTGCGCCTGGTATCACTGAAACGTTTTATTAGCGTGTCGAGTTCGGCCTGTATGTAAATTATTTCTATCTCGATTTTTGTCTCAGCGTCTCTCTGTTGTATCCATTCGATGATGGTGCCGAAGTCGCGCAGATCTTCTGAATCACTTCGAGCGTCAATGCCGACAGCGATATTGTCATATAACTGTACGCGGCGACTTAAGATCCGGTCAACAAACTGCGGTAGTAGTCCGATGGGCAAGTTATCGACGCAATAATAATCTTCATCTTCAAGCGTATGCAGTGCAACAGTTTTTCCTGAGCCTGACAATCCACTGATGATGATTAATTTCATGACAGCCGCCTGATGCTTACTGGTTATTTTCTATGGCTTGTTTTTGTAGATCGATAAGTTGCTGGC
Organism: Gammaproteobacteria bacterium; assembly: GCA_030637945.1. GTDB lineage: Bacteria > Pseudomonadota > Gammaproteobacteria > SZUA-229 > SZUA-229. The sequence goes on along the minus strand of DAOWFN010000168.1, from coordinate 12,700 downwards.
TGGCGTCATAACCATTGTTGCGCAATATATAGTTGCGTACTGCGGCTTCGACTATGACCGCGAGGTTTCGGCCTGGCGCAACAGGGATCACAGTAACAGGGATTTCGACATTGAGTATTTTTTGGACTTTAGTGTGACCGGTTAATCGATTGAAGTCACTGTGGTTGCCGTCATCCATTTTTTCCATATGGATGATCAAGCGTAGATACTTATTAATTTTTATTGCATTGTCACCATACATCTCGCGAATATTTAATACGCCGAGACCGCGTACTTCCATGAAACCCTGCAAGATGCTTGGGCTGCGCCCATCCAGGATATCAGGACCTGTTTTCGTAAATTCCGGTGCATCGTCAGCAACTAAACGGTGGCCACGAGAGATGAGTTCTAGTGCTAGTTCACTCTTACCTACGCTGCTTTCACCCGTGATCAAGACACCGGTGCCGAGTACTTCCATGAAGACGCCGTGAAGAATTTCTTTATTTGAGAATAATTTGTGCAGATAATAGCGAGCTATATCAACGACGTCGTTACTCTCGACCTTACAGCTTAAGACCGGGACTTTGTATTTGTTAGCGTACTCGCTAAGTAGATCGGGAACGGGCAGGTCATCGGATAAGATGATAGCAACTGTTTTGTTGGTGAATAGCTGGGTTAGCGTACTATTTCTAAAGTTATTATCCAGGCTGTTCAGATAATCACATTCAGTTTTACCGATCACCTGAATAATATTATTGTGGATAAGATTGAGGTGACCAATCAGTGTGGCGTGATCATTGACGTCGACTTCGTGCAGTGGTCGTTTAGGGTCTTCAGAACCGGCAACCCATTTTAATTCGATCTTACTGGCAAGATTGACGATGATCGATTCGGCGGAAAGAATTTCTTTCATCTTAGAGTCTGAAGTTGAATAATTTATTAGTTACAGTCTCGAACATAATACCTTATTTACTATCGGCTGTGGGGCCTGCCTGATAGAGCTTGGAATTATGACGCCTGAGATGTTATCTGCCAGTTGATGAGGTGTTTATGTATTTCAATATTATCGTTTGTGTTACGTATTTCTCTGCAAAAAGTTTCGTCGCTGAATAACGATGCCAGATGAGCGAGTATTTTGAGATGTTCATCGGTGTAATGCTCTGGCACCATCAGTGCAAAAATTAAATCTGTTTTTATGTTGTCAGGACTATCAAAATCAATACCTTCATCTAGCTTTAAAAAAGCACCGATGGCATGATCCGTTAAGTTGGTGCGCGCGTGGGGCAGGGCAACGCCGTGTCCCATACTGGTAGAACCCAGTTTTTCTCTTTCTATGAGTAACTGGAAAATATCTAGCGCATTGACACTTTCAGCCGATTCTTGATCGGTATCGGAGGTCTCAGTTGAGAGTTGCTCAGCTAATGTTTCTGCTAATAATTCTACTGCGCGCTTTTTACTTTTAATATCGGGGTTGCTAATAACAGCATTCGAGCTGATCAGTTTATCAAGGTTCATGTTACCGCTGTTGCCTTTAAGGGAGTACTGATTAAGTTGTTAGATTCAGGCAGAAAAAATCGTTCGTATCTTCCTCGAAGATACGAACGATTTTAATGAGCTTAAAATAATTGGACCTGGTCAGGGTTTCCTTAACTTGATGGGTTGAAGGGTTCATTCTCGAATGCTGTTGACGATAAAAACTACTCTGTTTCTTCTTCCAGCATGTAGTCGTTATTGTGTTTATTGTGCAAATGATTGGTTATTTTTTCTTTATGCTTTTTTACCTGACGATCAAGTTTGTCAACGAGACCGTCAATCGCAGCATACATATCATCTTCGATGCAGTCAGCGAAGATGTTGTGCCCGCTCATATGGACTGTTGCTTCAGCTTTGTGTCTGACGTTTTCTACGGAAAGGATAACGTGGGTGTTACTGACTTTATCGAAGTGACGTTCCAGTCTTGCCATTTTCTCATGAACATAATCTTTTAAAGAATCGGTTACTTCGATGTGACGACCTGTCAGTTCTATTTGCATGGGCATTTCTCCACTGTTGTTTAAGGAGTGTCTAGTACGCTTTCTAAAATTTATCAGAAAGTGGCTGTCGATACTCCTAGGCTAAGCGCTTGCGCTCGTTTGAAGGTGGTATCAACATAGACTCTCTATATTTTGCCACAGTTCGACGTGCAACATTAATACCTTCTTTCACTAATAATGAAGAAATTTTATTGTCGCTCATCGGTTTTTTAGGGTTTTCATTATCGATTAGCTTTTTCACCATGGAGCGGATGGCCGTCGCAGAGCATTCGCCGCCGTCAGCTGTACCGACATGACTTGAAAAGAAAAACTTAAATTCATACACGCCACGTGGCGTATGCATGAATTTGTTGGTGGTTACTCGCGATATGGTTGATTCGTGCATTTCCAGTTCTTCTGCAATATTGCGTAAAACCATGGGTTTCATGCCTTCATCGCCATAATCGAGGAACAGCCGCTGACGTCTAACGATAGCATCGCCTACACGCTGCAAGGTATCGCTGCGACTCTGCAGGCTTTTTAAGAACCAGCGGGCTTCTTGCAGGCTATTGCGTAAGTGGCTGGTGCCTTCGCCGCGGCCGGCACTTTTTAGATGATTTTCGTATATCGTGTTAATTTTTAGTTTAGGCGCTGCTTCGGGATTAAGGCTCACCCTCCATTGACCATTGATTTTTCTAACAAAAATGTCTGGAATCACATACTGTGCATTATTTTTTGAAATGCTGGCACCGGGTTTTGGATTGAGCGCCTGTATGAACAGTATGAGTTGATGGAGCTGCTCTTCGTTGCGACGGGTTTTTTTCTGTAAGCGCGCATAGTCATGAGCACCGAGTAGATCGAGGTGGTGCAGGATAATATTTTTAACATCGGCAAGCCCTGGCGTTTTTGGATCAAACGGCTCTAGTTGCAGCAATAAGCATTCTTTGAGGGTGCGTGCTGCAATGCCGACCGGGTCAAAGCGTTGCACGCGGTGCAGTACAGCTTCAACTTCATCTAGTTCGATATCCAGATCGTCTTTTAGGCCATTGAAAATATCTTCAACACTTTCAGTAAGATAGCCGTCATCATTGATAGCATCGATGATAGCGATAGCGATAATAAAGTCATTGTCACTAAATTGTGAGTTTTTTAACTGCCAGACCAGGTGTTCGCTGAGTGTGTCGCCCTCGATGCTCTGATTTTCCAGATAATCATTGTTTGAATCACTGCTTTGCTGGCTGCTGGGTGCGGTGGCAGTGGTGATGTCGTAGGTGTCTTCCCAGCTTGAGTCAACGGCCAGATCGTCTGGCATCTCCTGGCGATTTTCCATGTCAAGATGCGGGTCTTCATTCTCGGTGCTGATCTCACTAGCATTGTCTTGTGACTCTAAAGACTTGTTTTCTATAGAAGTTTCATCTGTGGCGTCTGCGGGGGGCTCGTAGTCTTCCTCTTCTTGCTCCAGCATAGGATTTTCTTCCAGTGCTTGCTGGATTTCGCTTTGTAATTCAAGCGTGGAGAGCTGCAGCAGACGTATTGCCTGTTGTAGCTGGGGTGTCATCGTTAGATGTTGGCCTAGTTTTAACTGCAGTGAAGGCTTCATGGGTATCTGTGGACAAATTCATCTGATAAAAGGCAGTGTTACAGCACCGCTTGACGGATTCTGACTAAAAATTCAGGCTCAGAATGATGGATTTATATGTCGCTTTATCTCCGTTACATCAAATATTGTTATTCTTAACACTATTTATAGACGAAAATCACGGCCAAGATAGACTTCTCGCACTTCTTCGTTAGAAAGAATTTCGTCAGGTTGGCCCTGAGCGATGATCTTACCGCTGTTAAGAATGTATGCACGATCACAAATTCCCAGTGTTTCCCGGACATTGTGGTCGGTTATAAGTACGCCGATATTGTGGTCAATCAGGTGTTTGACGATCTTTTGGATCTCGATAACCGATATCGGGTCAACGCCTGCAAAAGGTTCGTCAAGCAGGATGAAAGCCGGTTGCGATGCCAGCGCACGGGCAATTTCAACGCGTCGGCGTTCACCGCCGGAGAGACTCAGGCCAATATTTTTACGGATGTGGTCTATCTGCAAATCATCGATTAATGCGTCCAGTTTTTCCTGGCGCTGTTGCTTGTTCAGTCCTTTTTGGGCTTCCAGTACAGCCATGATATTGTCTTCGACACTTAATTTTCTGAATATCGATGCTTCCTGCGGCAAGTATCCAACGCCTTGCTGGGCGCGGGCATGCATCGGTAAACGGGTGATATTGTTTTCATCGAGATGAATCGCTCCCTCGTCAGCCCGTACCAGACCGACCACCATGTAGAAACTGGTGGTTTTTCCAGCGCCGTTTGGGCCGAGCAGGCCGACAACTTCACCACTATGTACATCAAAAGAGACGTCATCAACCACTTTGCGTGACTTGAACGATTTAACCAGATTGTTTACCCGCAATGTCGACATTATTCTTCTTCTTTTGGTGGCGACGGTTTTTTTGGTGTCAGTGTGATGTTTACCCGATTATTATCGGTGCCGGTGTCAGCATCAGATAATCCGGTATCCTTTTTATCGCCTGCCATAATGATTCTTTTTTCCGTGTCATAGATAATTTTTTGACTACTGACGCGGTGATCAGGCTGCTTTAATATGGCGTTGATAGTCATCACGAGCTTGTTCTGGCTGGCCTGGTATACCATTTTCTCACTTTCGGCAGTAATGGTTTCACCGTCATCTGTCAGATGATGGTACCGTGCCGGGCTACCGATGACCGTAATGCTCTTAATGACCTTATCATCTTGCCGTATTGTTATTTCATCACCTGTCAGTATCAGTTTTCCCTGAGATATTTTGACATTGCCGGTATATACGCTGTTGCCAGATTCAATACTTAAGTGCATGTGATCTGCACTAATAAAAACTTCTTCATCGATATTTTCTGCCCGGACGTCTGTCTGTGGACAAAATAATATTAATAAGCCTGTTAATAAACCGGCATTGATATAAAAAATAGACCTTAAAGTTTGACTGAAAAGATTAGTCATGAGGTACATAGTGTCCGTTTACGTTAGCTGAAAGCTCCAATTCGTTGGTAGCATTATTAAAAATCATACCTTTAGTCGACGTTAAATGAGATTTCCCGTGGGTGATATCTACGGCTGCTTCTGTCTGTGCGACCTGTGTCCTGATATGTATCAACAGGTATTGAGTGCGAATAGTAATGGCAGGTTCAATATTTTTCTGTTGCATGAGCACATTGTCTTTCAGTTGAATGGTTTCCTTTTTATCATTGAGGATGGCGTTCTCAGCGCTAATTTCCCACTGTTTGTTTTCTTGAAAGAGCAGGAATACAGGTTGTTTGATCTTGGTATCGTCTGAATCATTAGCGCGTTGTAAGTATGAACCGTTCAATATGTAATTCGGATTTCCATTGGCGTCCATGGAAGTCATTTCAAATTTATTCATGAATATTTCAGCATAGTCTGTGCTCGTTGCTGGTTGTAAGCGGTTGGTGTCATTGTAATTGCTGGTAATTGACCACCAGACGATGAAGGCAAGGATAACAAAAACACTGAGGTTGATGATGTGTTTCATGGATTTGAAACTGTGGATTGTATAGCGTCGGTAATGTTCACATCAGCTATTATATAAATAGCTGTGAAGCTTGTCATTGAGAAGTCCTTTGGCTTCCAATATAAACTCACAGACGTCACGTACGGCACCGCGGCCACCGCTTCGATCTGTTATCCAGTGTGCGTGCTGTTTTACAAACGGGTGCGCATTCTGTACTGCGATGGCGAAATCCAGTTGCGACATAATCGGTAAATCAACCACGTCATCACCGACATAAGTGATCTGATTTTTTTCCAGATCAACTTCTTTGAGTAAGGCTTCAAAGGCCGGGATTTTGTCGCGATACCCCTGGTATAACATGGTTACACCTAAATCATGCATGCGGTGTTTAACAAGTTCTGACTTACGTCCGGTGATAACGGCTACTTTTACGCCGCATTCCTGCAACATGCGCAGGCCATGGCCATCCAGTGAATTAAAGGCTTTGTATTCCTCGCCATTATTGTCAAAGAACAGGCTGCCGTCGGTCATTACGCCATCAATATCGAAAATGACAAGCTCGATGTTTTTTGCTTTTTCTATAATATTCATAATAAATCAGTGAATAGTGAATAGTGAATAGTGAATAGTACAAGTACTGCAGTCAATTAGTGTGTGTTTTTTCACTATTCGTTGTTCACTGTTAACTATTCACTTCTCTAAACGATGCCCACACGCAATACATCGTGCATATTAAAAGCGCCGATAAGTTTATTGTTTTCGTCAGTGACTAAAAAGCCATTAATACCCTGGTCGTCCATTATTTTTACAATGCTTGCAGCCAGTTCGTTGGCAGTGGTGGTGCGGCAATTTTTTGTCATTACATCGCTGATCGGCGTGTTATGTACGTCAATGTTTTTATCCAGGGAGCGGCGTAAGTCACCATCCGTATAGATGCCCAGTACTTTGTCATCTGTATCAGTGATTGCCGTCATGCCCAGTCCTTTATTGCTCATTTCTAACAATGCTTCTGATACGGTTGCGGTGTTTTTGACCTTGGGAACGCGATCGTCCTGGTGCATGATGTCGGATACATGTAGTAGTAGGCGTCTTCCAAGGTTGCCGCCGGGGTGAGAGAGCGCAAAATCTTCGGCAGTAAAGCCTCGCGCCTGAAGCAGGGCAACCGCTAATGCATCTCCCATGACCAGAGCAACAGTCGTGCTTGAAGTGGGCGCGAGATCATGCGGGCAGGCTTCTTTGCTGACACCAACATCCAGGTTGATATCAGCCTCTGTGGCCAGGATGGAATTTTTATCACCGGTCATGCTGATTAATGGCACACCAAAGCGTTTAAGAATAGGGATGATGGTGGCGATTTCAGCGGTATTTCCGGAATTGGATAATGCGATGACAATATCGTTTTTGGTGATCATGCCGAGATCGCCATGACTGGCTTCCCCGGGGTGAACAAAAAATGCCGGGCTACCGGTACTGGCAAGTGTTGCGGCAATTTTACCGCCTATATGCCCTGATTTTCCCATGCCAGTTATAACGATGCGCCCCTTACAGTTCAATAATAATTCACAGGCCCGCGAGAAATTTTCATCGATGCGTGTCTCTAGTGCAGAGATTTCAGCGAGTTCGGTCGCTATAACCTCTCGTCCAAGTTGCTGGAAGTCTGTCTTATCTATAGATGGCATGCAGTCTATCCATTTAATATTTTAGCTGGCAGTAAAAAATAACAGTATTTGATACGCAAAGAAAGCGCTTAATAATATGCCGCCTTCGATACGGTTAATTCTACCCTGTCCTCGAAAACCATATGCCATAACAAATAATGCTATCGTGAGGATGAATACGATTGGCAGGTCTCTTTCTAAAATGCCTTCAGCCAGTTCAGAGGGGGCGATCAGTCCGGGTATTGCAAGAACGCCCAAGGTATTAAACAAGTTTGAGCCTACGACATTACCGATGGCGATGTCATGCTCATTTTTAAGTGCACCGGTAATGGAGGCGGCAAGCTCTGGTAAGCTGGTACCAATAGCGATGATCGTCAGCCCGATGACCAGTTCACTGACGCCAAATTGTATAGCGATATTTACCGCGCCCCATACCAGTATCTTGGAGCTGATGGTTAATAAAACCAGGCCGGCAATCAGCCAGAATAAGGCATGAGAAGTTGGCATTTCATTGGGTAATTCTTCGATGAATTCTTGTGTAAGTGCATCGCTAGCCTGGTTGCGTATCCCCTGCCGTGTTATCCACCACATGAGTAAAACCAGTAAGCTGATTAAAATAAACCCGTCGAGATGACCTAAGGTCATATCACGCAGTAAGGCAAGAGCCATGAGTGTTGCCAGCAGTAATATGGGCAGCTCTTTTTTAAGGATGCGAGAGTGGATATCCAGTGGAGCAATCAATGCGGCGACGCCTAGAACCAGTGTAATATTGGTAATATTTGAGCCTAATGCATTACCGATGGCTAACGCAGGACTGCCCTCGTATGAAGCAAAGCCAGCGACCATCATCTCAGGCGCAGAAGTACCAAAACCAACAATAGTCAGCCCGATAATTAATGGCGGCACGTCAAAATTACGTGCTGTTGCTGCAGCGCCGACGATAAAGCGATCTGCGCTCCAGATGAGCAAGATAAAACCTGTAACGATGGCGATGCAATCTACTAACATAGGTAATTGATATAAGCTATTTTGTTATTCTTATTATTGGCGGTCTTCAATGGGAGAAGTCTCGCAGAATGATGGTTTAATTAATAGATGTAGGCATAAAAATAAATAGGTGCTTTTTGAAACAAAATATAAATATAGGAGCTTATGGCTGGCGCCATTCGCATTGGCTAAATGATTTTTACCCGGATGATTTGCCAGTGGCAGGGGAGGAAGACTGGCGATTGGCGTATTACAGCAATGAATTCAATACGGTTCTTGTGCCTGCTGATTATTGGCATTCTCAAAGTGAGCAGGCCCAGGCTGTTGATTGTGAATGCTGGCTGGATGATGTAAATGATGAGTTTCAGTTTTTTGTAGAATGTCATGGCGGTATGTTTGAACATGTATCATCGGATGAAATGATAAAGCAATTGGAGATATTACAACCACAATTATCTGCCCTGGTCTTTTTAGAGGGTAAGCAGCCAATGCCAGAATCATTACAAAATCAATTTTATGACTTAGCCGAGTCACTAGAGATAAATATTTTTGCCGATAATGGCATTGATTTACAGGCAAAAAAAATCTGGCGGCAGAAAAAGCAGCATCATTCTGATTTAGCGCTCCTTGACGATGATTTAACTGATTTGAGGTCGGTGAGAACTATTATTGATGACTTCGTGTCTCAGACAGCTAATATTGAACCAAAAGGGACTGAAGCGACGATAATAGTGGATCATCCTTCTTTGCGCGCCCAGGATCTAAGCCAGTTTCGGGCGGTGCTGGATATTATGGGTCATTAAGCCCTGATCGGTGAGCGGCCGCATAAATAAGATGTATTACGACATCACAAGGTGCATGACAATGTTACAATCACCCCAAAATAATAAGAAAAGGCAGCTAGCTTGAGCGACATTCTGGTCAAAATCAGGGATTTACACTTCAGCCGTGGCAATCGAAAAATTTTTGATGGTTTATCAATGGATATTCCACGGCAGGGTATTACTGCCATTATGGGGCCGAGCGGCACCGGCAAAACGACGTTATTAAAACTGATTGGTGGCCAGTTAACGCCAGATCAGGGGTCGATTGAAGTTGATGGTCTGAATGTTCATCAGTTATCTACAGGTAAACTGTTTGACCTGCGCCAGCGCATGGGTATGTTGTTTCAAAGTGGTGCATTGCTGACAGATCTGTCTGTGTTTGAAAATGTGGCTTATCCGTTACGTGAACATACCAAATTAAGTGAAGCTATGATTCGTTACATGGTATTGCTTAAATTAAATGCTGTTGGTCTGCGCGGCGCGGCAGAGATGATGCCATCTGAGTTATCCGGCGGTATGTCACGACGTGTGGCCTTAGCAAGGGCAATTGCGTTAGATCCAATGATGATCATGTACGATGAACCGTTTACCGGTCAGGATCCTATTTCTATGGGTGTGCTGGTATCACTGATCAGTGAACTAAATAACGCATTGAATATTTGCAGTATCGTGGTTTCGCATGATGTGCCGGATACATTGTCTATCTCTGACACTGTGCATTTTATTTCTGCAGGAAAAGTGGTTGAAAGTGGCTCACCAGAGACATTGAGAAATAGCCAGTCTGAATGGACGCACCAGTTTATTCATGGTGACGCCGATGGTCCTGTACCTTTTCATTTTCCGGCAGATCCTATAAAGGATGACCTGTACAGATGATTGGTCTGGATGATTTTTGCTTTGAAGGGAAAAAGTTTGTTTAACAGTCTGATAGATAGAATTCAACACGTAGGTGCAGCAACCATACACAGCTTTCAACGGCTGGGTCATGCCAGCGTTTTTTTACTGGAAGTGATCGCTAGCTGTACCAGCCTGCTCACGCGGCCGTTGCTGCTAGTGAAGCAGCTGCATTCCGTTGGTGTGCAAACGCTGATTATTATCGTTGTTGCCGGTTTGTTTGTCGGCATGGTGATGGCATTGCAGTCCTATTACGCGCTGATAGATTTTGGTGCAGAGGATTCCGTTGGTGTCATGGTTGCCTTATCCTTAATGCGTGAATTGGGGCCGGTGATAACCGCGCTGTTATTTGCCGGTCGCGCGGGTTCTGCATTAACCGCCGAAATTGGGCTGATGAAAGCCACTGAGCAGTTATCCGGAATGGAGATGATGGCGGTTAATCCCATGCAGCGCATCGTGGCGCCACGTTTTTTGGCAGGCGTGATATCCATGCCGTTGCTGGCGACTATCTTTAGCGCAGTAGGCATCATAGGCGCCTATCTGGTTGCGGTTGAATTGCTGGGACTGGATTCAGGCGCGTTCTGGTCGCAGCCGCAAAATAAGGTGGACTTATACCTGGATCTATACAACGGAATAATTAAAAGTCTGGTGTTTGGTATCGTTGCTACATGGATCGCAGTATTTGAAGGTTATGACTGTATACCAACATCGGAAGGACTGGGGCAGGCGACCACACGAACCGTGGTTCACAGTTCACTGGCGATATTGTTTTTAGACTTTGTGTTAACCGCTTTAATGTTCACAAAATAAAAGATGCACATTGTACAAAACCCATAATATGATGAGGATAACGAATGACATCTCGTAAAATTGAAATTCTGGTTGGCCTGTTCGTCGCGGCTGCGATGGCTGCATTTTTCATGCTGGCGATGAATGTGAGCAATATGAGCAGTTACAATGGTGGCGAAAAATACGAATTAACGGCACGTTTTGACAATATTGGTGGTCTAAAGGTGCGTTCACCGGTTGCGGCGGGTGGCGTGAGGATTGGGCGTGTTACAGATATCCAATATAACAGCGATACTTACGAAGCGATCGTAAGTATCGCGATTGATGAGCAATACAATAAATTCCCTATTGATACTGCGGCAAGTATCTTAACATCGGGTTTATTGGGTGAGCAGTTTATCGGCTTTGAACCGGGCGCCGAGGAAGAATTTTTGAAGCAGGGCGACGTTATTGATCTAACGCAATCAGCTTTGGTGCTGGAGCAAATTATCGGGCAGTTCTTATACAGTAAGGCAGATGAGGAATAATAATGGACAATACTATGAAGGTAATTAAAACACTATTTACAGCAACTTTGGGCACATTTATGGTCGTTGGCGTGGCCTGGTCCCAGGTTGTTCAAGCAGAGTCTATTGAATCCCCCGTGGCACTGCTGGAAAGAACCTCACAACAGGTGATAAAAATACTGCAAGACGATCATGAGTTGTTACAAAAAGAACCTGACCGTGTGTATAAAATCATCGACGACTATATATTGCCACATCTGGATGACGTTACCATGGCAAAACTGGCGTTGGGCAAAAACTGGAAAAGGGCCACAAGAGAGCAAAAGCAGGAATTTGTTGTTGAGTTCAGAAATTTACTGGTGAGGACCTACAGTAAATCGTTAATTGAATTTAGTGATCAAAAAATTAATTTTTTCCCGATAAAATTACCAGAAGGCGTTCAAAGAGCATCGGTGAAAGCTGAAGTTATCCAACCTGGTGGCCCTTCGATACCGATGGCTTATCGTGTGCGCATCAAAAATAATACCTGGAAGGTATATGATATCAAGATTGATGGCATCAGCCTGGTAACAAGCTATCGGGGTACGTTTACACAAGAAATACGCAAAAGCGGCATGGATGGCCTGTTAAAATATATGCGCAATAAAAATAGTAAATTAAGCTCTTAAAAAATGATATGTTTTATAAAAATTCATGTGCAATTATCGACGATGGATCAGACAGGCCTAGGCAGTGCAGTTAGCTCAGGCTGAAATCACTCAGCAGAATAAGCAAAAATATATTATTTCAGGTACCGTTGATTTTTCAACGGTACCCGGTTTGATGCGGCAGATGGCAGGCTTCTTTAAATCGTATAAACAAGCAGCAACAGGGAAGGTAGTCACCGAGAAGGTAACGGTCGATCTATCGCAAATCACGGACTGTAACAGCGTGGGACTGGCTTTGATGCTGGAAATGGCGAAGGATGCACGCTCGAAAAATATAGCATTACAATTTGAAAACTTGCCAGACACTTTACTGACCATAGCAAAAGCGTATGGTGTTGAAAATGAAATCAGAGAACTCTGTGAATGAATAAATTAATGATCAATGGTGGTGTCACGCTTGGCGGTGACGTCAGAATCTCTGGTGCTAAAAATGCTGTGTTGCCGATATTGGCGGCAACCCTGCTCGCTGAAGGACCCGCAACAATTGAAAACGTACCGCATCTGCATGATGTAACTACGACAGTTGAACTGCTTGGCTGTATGGGGGTTATGGTCTCTATCGATGAAAAACTCAGCGTTGAAGTCGATTGTTCTACCATCGAAAATCATACAGCTCCATACCATCTGGTAAAAACCATGCGCTCATCCATTCTGGTGCTGGGGCCGCTACTGGCACGTTTTGGCGAAGCCGAAGTTTCACTGCCTGGTGGTTGTGCAATCGGTTCACGTCCGGTAGATATTCATATCAAAGGTCTGCAGGACATGGG
>DAOWFN010000020.1 GCA_030637945.1 Gammaproteobacteria bacterium | reverse complement strand
TGAATACAGTCTGTGGAATTATATCTTAATCGTGGCTGGAGTCTGTTTCTGGATATTGGCCGCTTTAGGAATCCTTACTGACTCGATGGGTATCGTCATCCCTGAATAATAAAAACACCATTATTCCAATTCTATCGTGCCATTAACACGCACACTCAAGGTTTTATCACCTGCCTCCAGCTTTGGAGAAACCACCGATGACGCCTCAGCCATCATTCTATATCTATGCTGAACAGGATTTGTCGAAGTAGATACATGCATGGTGACAATCTTGTAACTATTACTTTGTAGCTTATTAGCGATCTGGGTGGCACGCTTATTATAAGCAGATAATGCCTGATCGATCAGCGACCGTGTTTCCTGTTCTCTTTTATCACGGGAGACATCAAATGAAATTCCACCTAACTTCAACCGTTGCTGCAGATCACCTAACACTTCACTCATCAGAGGCATATTAGTCGACTCCAACCTAAGTGATTGCTTCACACGCCAGGCGACAATCTGATTTTTGTTATATACCGGATTAGTTGAATAGCTTTCGGTTTCAACTTTAATATCTTTGTGTTGTTTTATTTTCTGTAACGCCCAATTAACTTTCTCATTAACTTTGTTACTCAAGGTCGCGGCTTTAGGGCCTTCTTCCTGCGCATATAATGAAACGATCATGGTGTCATTATCAACATCTGCAGACGCTGTTGCTTCCAGGCTGATCTGATTATAACTTTTAACGGACTCATGAGCATGAACGCTGTATGAGGTAAGTAATATCACAGCAAAAAGATAAGAATTAAACCGTTTCATGCGGTACTCCTAAAAAGTAAGATCTGAATATGAAAACATCCATTCAGACCGATAAAAGAGTCTCTAGTTCAAATAGATAAGATTAAATAACGTCTATAACGTCCACTTCTGACCTAATAAACAGTCAAAAAAATACGTCCACAGATGAACGCAGATAAGCACGGATAAAAGTTTTTTAAGCTTTTATAATCTGTGTTTATCTGCGTTCATCTGTGGACTAATACTTTTGTTCTTTTTCCTAGCATGCTTAAACTACGGTCAATCAATTTTTACAACTGCCCCGCAACTACGTCATTCTGCGCCTGTTTTGCTGCGTCATTACGCTTGCCGGATAAACGCTCAAAATAGGCATTATCGATATCCTGCGTGATGTAAACACCATCAAAACAAGAACAATCAAAAGCTTTAATGTCTGGATTGCCTTTTTGCACAGCAGCAATGAGATCCTCCAGATCTTGATATACTAACCAGTCGGCGCCAATAACTTTGGTTATCTCTTCCACTGTCCTATCATGGGCGACAAATTCAGCATGTGCGGCCATATCGATACCATAGACATTCGGGTAACGTACTGGTGGTGCGGCGGATGCCATATAGACTTTTTTTGCACCCGCTTCCCGTGCCATCTGTACGATCTGTTTCGATGTCGTGCCGCGTACGATGGAGTCATCGACCAACAAAACATTTTTACCCGCAAATTCCAGTTCGATCGGGTTAAGTTTCTGACGCACAGACTTTTTACGTTCCTGTTGCCCAGGCATGATGAAAGTACGCCCGATGTAGCGATTTTTAATAAAACCTTCCCGGTACTTAACGTTGAGGTGATAAGCAACTTCTAAAGCAGTACTTCGACTGGTGTCCGGGATAGGAATAACCACATCGATATCATGGTCTGGCATCTCACGCATGATTTTCTGCACTAGCGTCTGTCCCATTCGTAAACGTGACTTATAAACCGATATACCGTCGATAATTGAATCAGGACGAGCAAAATAAACGTATTCAAAAATACATGGCGATAATTTAGGATTTTCCGCACATTGTTGGCTAAAGAGCTCACAAGCCTCACTGATGAAAATCGCTTCGCCGGGTTCTACATCACGAACTAATTCGAAACCCTGTGCCTGCAGTGCGACACTCTCTGAAGCGATCATATAGTCAGTGCCCAGGTCAGTTTTGCGGATGCCATAAACCAGGGGGCGAATGCCATTAGGATCGCGTATCGCCAGGATTCCTTTTCCGACAACCATTGCAACAACAGCATAACCACCACGGCAACGACGATGAAGCTCTGATACCGCAGTAAAAATATCTTCGTGATTGAATTCCGGCTTAGCGATTAACTGTAATTCATGCGCAAAAATATTAAGTAGCGCTTCGGTATCTGAATCGGTATTTAAATGCCGCAGTTCTGATTGAAATAATTCTTCTTTTAACTGCTCAGCATTGGTGAGGTTGCCGTTATGTGCCAGTGCAATACCATAAGGAGAGTTTACATACAGTGGCTGGGCCTCAGCAGATGATGAAGTGCCTGCCGTTGGATAGCGCGCATGTGCGATACCCATTTTCCCGCGCAGATTTTCCATGTGTTTTTTGTAAAACACATCACGTACCAGACCGTTACCCTTCCGCATATATAAACGGCCACTTTCACAGGTAGCAATACCTGCAGAATCCTGGCCCCGGTGCTGCAGAACAGACAATGATTCATATAGATCAAGATTCACTGCGCTATGCGCAACAATCGCCGTTATACCACACATATGAGCTTACTCTTTATGGTGCTGGAGAATAAGAAAGACCAAGGTCTTCCGGGATGTATCCCTGAATTACAATCGCTACGCTTTCAAACCATTCCAACAAGACAGATGACTGCCACCAGTCAGCCTCAGGTAATGGGGTCATGCCGCCGATCACAACAAAAACAACGACGATTAATCCGCCACGAAGCACACCAAAGGCAACGCCGAATACACGATCCGCGCCCGACAAACCGGTTTTTTTCACGACCTGCGACACCAGCACGTTGATTAAGGCACCCAGCATCAAAGACAGCACGAATAACACGCCAAAACCGACTGCCTGTCGTACCGCCTCCGACTCAATACCAGCGGGTAAAACAGCCGCCAGTTTAGGGGAAAATGTGGCTGCTAACCAGATTGCAATAATCCATGTCGCCAGTGAAATAGCTTCTTTAACGAATCCACGCATTAAACTGAATAATGCTGAGAGACAAATTACAAAAATAACAACTACGTCAACAACTGTCATGAGGACCACATCTGTTTATTTAAAGTCGGCATTATACGCGTTTGTCCCGGGACTTAAAACATTGACTAATCGAATTCCCATATGACGCCAGTAATGACTTTTATCCGTAATCGACGAATCAAGTTTACCTTAAGGATGATTTACAATATATCCATCAATTTTTTGATGTTTTTCAACATCCTTTTTAATTTTCTCAAGCACGCTGTATTCTAGCTCGGGGCCAACCCTTACCTTGTAGCTGGTTTTTCCTTTTGACTGTACCTTATGAACAAACGTTGTGTAGCCGGCCTTCCTTAAACGATCCCGCAATTTTCCCGCATTTTCAGCCGTAGCAAAAGTACCAACCTGCAGGGCAAAGGATTTAATCGGTTTTTTATTTGCCTGTTTTAGATCAGGCTTAAGGGCTTTTGTCTGATTTGCCTCAATTTTTTCGAGTGGTGTAGGTATCGGCTTAAGTTTTTTCTGCGACAGAGGAGGAAACGCTGGTTTATCCTTGATCTCGATATCCTGTACCTGTCTGGACTTATAACCGGAACCGTCAAGCAAGGCAGGAATGAAAATCACACCCAGAGTAACCAGGACAATAGCACCGACGATACGTTGCTGTAATGGAGCTTCCATTAATTTATTAACTCCGCAATGCTATTAAACATGCGCATCATTTTTTAATTTTGAAAAATATTGCATAGCTTCAGCAACGGTGTAGAACGAACCAAAAATAATAATACGGTCATCCCTGCTGGCTTTTGATAAGACTAATTCGCAAGCCCTGGCGACAGTCTCTGCAAGTAACACCGTATCTGGCTGTATTGTACACCGATTTATAACTATTTCGCGTCCTAATTCGGCCAGTGTTTCGACATCAAGTCCACGGTTAATGTTCTCCAGACCGGCAAAACACCAGCAATCTATTTCATCACAAACATTTTTCAGTACACCGGATACATCCTTGTCTGCCAGCATCGCGACCACGGCCCAGGTTTTATTTCGTGCTATCGGAAGTGAATTTATTTGCCCGGCCAGTACCTGTGCCGCCTGTGGATTATGTGCTACGTCAACAAACACCTGCGGTGTGTTACTTATCTGTTGAAATCGGCCCTGTAAATTTATATTGTTCAACCCTGTTACCAGTGCACGATCAAACTGTTCTGAGCGGCTTTGTTGATCTGCTGATAAAAGCAATAATCCTTCCGCTTGAAGAGCCTGCAGAGCGACGATGGCGGTTGCAGCATTTGATTTTTGAAATTCTCCCTGTAGAGAAGGTTCCGGCACCTCATCAAGGTCACCGTAACAGCTTTGCAGTTTCCACAAACCATCTGGTTTTTTATTATCTGTCATATTTATCGCATCATAATCACGTCCGATCTGAACAAGATCACACTGTAATTTTTTTGCAAAATCTACAACACTGGCGGGAGGGTTACGATCGCCACAGACAACCGGTTTTCCGGATCGGATAATACCGGCTTTTTCATAGCCGATCGATTCCCTGTTTTCACCTAACCAGTCGACATGGTCGATCGCAATAGAAGTTAGTATACTGACATCCGCATCCATTATATTGACTGCATCCAGTCGACCGCCAAGCCCGACTTCGAGTATGACCAGTTCGGGCTGTTCTCTAAAAAACAGGTCGATCGCCGCCAGGGTTCCAAATTCAAAATAGGTTAACTGCGTATCACGACGAGCATGATCGATGCGTTCAAATGCCTCACATAAAATATCATCGGCTACCGGCTGTGCGTTTATTTTAATGCGTTCGTTATAGTGAAATAGATGGGGTGACGTATAACTGCAAACCTTTAAACCTGCAGCCATAGCCATGGCCTCGAGCATCGAGACGACCGAACCTTTACCATTTGTTCCTGCGACGGTGATAAGTGGGCAGTCAAAAGTGGATGACAGGCCTGCTTGCGTTAATACCGCAGAAATGCGGTCAAGTCCTAAATCGATTTCAACAGGATTGAGCGTTTCCTGCCAGGCAAGCCAGTCGCTGAGATGATTAAATCGCATTAGTGTTAGTCAGAGCCGCAAGTTTGCAAGCAATTCTGTAGGGTGGGCACGTTTTTTGTGCCCACAGATTATTAATTTTTTGTGAATGCGTGGGCACAGAAAACGTGCCCACCCTACCGTGTATTAAGCTGTCTGCGTGGCAGGTTTATTAGATAACATCAATACCAGACTAGCGATTCGATCACGCAGGTCACGACGATCTACCACCATGTCTATGGCGCCATGTTCCAGTAAAAATTCACTGCGTTGAAAACCTTCTGGTAATTTCTCACCAACTGTCTGTTCGATCACACGTGGCCCGGCAAAACCGATCAATGCTTTTGGTTCTGCGATATGCACATCACCTAACATGGCAAAACTCGCTGAAACACCGCCCATGGTTGGATCTGTTAACACGGAGATGTAAGGGATTTTATTATTCGCAAGTTTGGCTAAAACCGCGCTGGTTTTTGCCATCTGCATCAATGAAAATAACGCTTCCTGCATACGCGCACCGCCTGATGCAGAAAAACAGACAAACGGAATTTTTTCCTCTAAAGCCACGGTCGCCGCTTTAAGAAAACGCTCACCAACAACAGCACCCAT
This sequence comes from Gammaproteobacteria bacterium, assembly GCA_030637945.1. Lineage (GTDB taxonomy): Bacteria > Pseudomonadota > Gammaproteobacteria > SZUA-229 > SZUA-229. Next base: position 5,880 of record DAOWFN010000020.1, on the reverse strand, counting down.
AGAACCGCCCATGAAACGAAAATCAAAAGCAGCAGCGACTACAGACACGCCTTTTACTTTCCCTTTTAGCACGATTAGTGCATCTTTCTCGCCAGTATTTTTCTGTGCTTGCAGCAGACGGTCTTTATATTTTTTGCTGTCTTTGAATTTGAATTTATCAAACGGTGCTAAGTTAGCACCGATCTCTTCAGTAGGAGAATCATCGAGAAACATTTCTAGCCGCTTGCGACCAAAAACACGCATGTGATGATTACATTTAGGGCAAACATCAAGATTACGTTCCAACTCAGTGCGATACAAAACGGCGTTACAGGAAGTACATTTTGTCCACAAGCCCTCAGGCACACCGCGTTTCGTACTGCTATCGGTCCGAATACTTGTTGGCATTAACTTTTCAAACCAGCTCATAATAAGTACCCATGGAAATTATATTGAAGCTTCTCATCTGATTATTGTTTTAACGGCATTGGCTAACGGTCAGCATCCGTTATCCAGTGCGCTCCTCATCGATGAGAGTATATCACTGATTTCTTTGATGATTATAGCCCTTTCTTGTTCCGTCTGACCATTATTTAAAGTCATTTTTTTAACCAGAACACTGCCAACGATCACCGCGTCAGAACAAGTGGCAACCCTGGCTGCCGATTCTGCGTCACTGATTCCGAAACCAACGCCGATTGGCAGATCGATAAACTCTCTAATTTCAGCGACTTTTTCTTCGACGCTGGTCACATCCAGTGTTGCAGCACCCGTTACACCTTTTAGCGATACATAATACACAAAACCGCTAGCCACTTCTGAGAGTTTTTTGATGCGTTCTCGTGTGCTCGTAGGTGCCAGTAAAAAAACGGGGTCAAGACCTTCTGCCTCTAAAGCAGGCACATAATCACCTGCTTCAACTGGCGGCATATCCACTGTAATAACACCATCGATTCCACAGGCGGCAGCTTGTTGTGCAAATGACTGATAACCCATGACTTCGATCGGGTTGAGGTAACCCATCACGATGACGGGGGTTTTATCATCTGTCTTACGGAATTCACTGACCAGTGAAAACACATCATGCATACTGGTGTTGTGCTCAAGCGAGCGCTCAGCGGCCGCCTGAATAACAGGGCCATCAGCCATAGGGTCTGAAAAAGGTGCACCTAATTCGATCACATCAGCACCCGCCTCTACCATCGCGTGCATCAGCGGCAGCGTGATCTCAGGCGTTGGGTCTGAAGCCATCACATAAGGGATCAGTGCTGTTTTTGAATCTGCTTTTAATTCAGCAAAGCGTGCTGCTAATCGACTCACAGCTTCATCCCTTCGATATCAGCAATAGTGTTGATGTCTTTATCACCACGGCCAGACAGATTAATAATGATGCGCTGCTCAGGTTTCATAGTAGCAGCCAGTTTCACCCCATACGCCACTGCATGACTTGATTCCAGTGCGGGGATTATGCCTTCGGCACGTGTTAATGTATGAAACGCTTCGAGTGCTTCGCTATCCGTCGCCGCAACGTAATTTACCCGTCCAATATCTTTCAACCAGGCATGTTCAGGGCCAACACCAGGATAATCCAAACCGGCAGAAACCGAATGTGTCTCTATGATCTGGCCATTGCTATCTTCCATTAGATAAGTTCGGTTGCCATGTAATACACCCAGTCGACCGGAACATAGAGGCGCTGCATGACTGCCCGTTTCCACACCCAATCCACCGCCTTCTACGCCGTACATGACTACTGATTCATCAGCGAGGAACGGATGGAACAGACCGATAGCATTGGATCCACCGCCTACACAGGCGACCAGGGCATCAGGCAAACAACCGCATTGCTCCTGCATCTGCGCTTTTGCTTCCCGGCCTATAATCGCCTGAAAATCTCTAACCATAGCAGGATAAGGATGCGGACCGGCCACCGTGCCGATTATATAAAAGGTATCATCAACATTGGTCACCCAGTCACGCATCGCTTCATTTAAAGCATCCTTAAGCGTTTTTGAACCCGACTCTACCGCAACAACTTTTGCACCAAGTAATTTCATACGGTAAACATTCGGTGACTGTCGAACAATATCTTCAGAGCCCATATAAACGATACATTCCATACCAAAACGCGCGGCCACTGTTGCAGAAGCGACGCCGTGCTGACCGGCACCGGTTTCGGCAATGATGCGTTTTTTACCCATCATCTTAGCCAGTAAACCCTGACCAATAGTGTTATTAATCTTATGCGCGCCGGTGTGATTTAAATCTTCTCGTTTGAGATAAATTTGCGCGCCACCTGCTAACTGAGTCAGACGCTCAGCAAAATAAAGCGGGCTGGGTCTACCGACATATTGCGCCAGGTCTTCATCAAATTGCGCCTGAAATTTTTTGTCCGTTTTTGCTTTTTCATAGGCATCACGCAACTCATCTAATGCCTGCATTAAGGTTTCTGACGCAAAAATTCCACCATAAACACCAAAGTGCCCGTGCTCATCTGGCATCGCCGAATAATCGGGAGCGACTATTTTCTCTTTTACCTGTGTCATATTTCTACCTGATCATTAGCTGCTTTTTCGTGAGACAAACGTATTTATACGAGTTTGCTCATAAAAGCGGCTATTTTTTCTTTATCTTTTATTCCCGGTGCACTCTCTACACCGCTACTCACATCAACAGCAAATGGCTGCACTATCTCGATCGCCCGGGCAACATTGTCTGCGGTTAAACCACCGGCAAGGATAACAGGCTTAGCTACCTCAGCAACTGACGACCAATCGAAACTCTCACCGGTTCCGCCCGCTTCGCCAGGCGCATGACCGTCTAATAATAAGGCTTTTGCAGTAGCGTATCTGGTCACACTGTTTCTTAAAAAATCAACATCACATGCAGGATCTTTCATCCCCAATGCTTTGATATATGGCAATGTAAATTGTTCACAAAAATCAGCTGTTTCACTGCCATGAAACTGAAGCAGATCAATTTCCACCTGTTGTAGAACAGATTGTATAAACGTCTCATCAGCATCTTTAAACAGGGCCACACGTGTAACAAATGCGGGAATAATCTGACTGACCTCTTCAGCCCGCACATTGCTCACAAAACGCGGGCTTTTTTCGTAAAACACTAACCCTATAGCATCGACGCCTGCATCAACGGCGAACTGAGCATCTTCACTTCGGGTAATGCCGCAAATTTTAACACGTGTGCGCATAAAAACTTCTTCAGAATTAACTAATAGTCGGTAACCAGCCGCTGTCCGGCAGGCCATGTTCTTTTGGGTATTCTACATTAACCAGGTACAAACCGGCGGGTGAAGCTGTCATACCCGCACATTTCCTATCCTGGCCTTCGAGGATCTCACGCATCCAGTCAACCGGCTGCTCTCCGCGACCGATGACCATCAGCGTACCCATGATGTTTCTAACCATGTGATGCAAAAATGCATTCGCTTTAATATCGAGTATCAGGTAATCACCTTGACGTACCACGCTAATTTCTTGCATTACGCGGATAGCATGACTCGCCTGGCAACGTGAAGAACGAAAAGCTGAAAAATCCTGTTCGCCTAACAGGGACTGGGCAGCGGCATGCATTGCACTTTCATCAAACTTCTCATAGGACCAGGCAACATTACGCTGAAAAACCGCTGACCGTATCCTTCGATTAAATAATATATAGCGATAACTTCTCGATACCGCACTAAAGCGTGCGCTAAAATCTTCACTTACCTGCCGCACCCAATGAACAGCAATGTCTGGCGGTAGATTGGTGTTACTACCCAGCATCCAGGCTTTTAATTCGCGTGACACCGTTGTATCAAAATGTACTACCTGCCCGGTTGCATGCACGCCTGTATCCGTACGACCCGCACAGGTTAAACGAATTGGCTCATCAGCGACGATAGACAGTGCTTTCTCCAACTCGCCCTGCACCGTGCGTGTGCCATGTGACTGTAATTGATAACCGCTAAACAGACTACCGTTATATTCTACGCCCAATGCAAACCGTCGATTGTCGACCAACCGTTCTGCTTTATCTGCTTGTATAGACTGCTCTGACATAACTTTATTAACAAATGGTTTAAACCATACAACAAAAAGCGCCAGTCTGAAATCAGACTGGCGCTCGGCATTTTACAGAACTTTATGATAATTAATCAGAGGTGCCTTAGATAAAAAGTTTTTAACTATCCCAACTTATCCATCAGGTCACTGGCTTCCTGTTTCTGTTCATCGTTACCATCAGCCATGACCTCATCAAGAATATCACGCGTACCATCACGATCCCCCATATCCAGGTATGCACGTGCCAGATCCAGCTTGGTACTGATTTCGTCAACATCGTCCAGACTAGACAGGTCAAAATCACCGTCTTCAGCCGAATCATCATTCGCTGCTGCCACAGCATCTGCATCTTTGGTTGTATCTGTCTCCGCTGCCTCAGCTTCCACTTCTTCAGACAGGTCCAACGAAATTTCTTCAACGCCTGCTTCTTCTGCATCGTCTGATAGATCTAAAGTAATCTCTTCTTCCATCGCCATATCTTCAACCGCGTCATTCAGATCAAAATCTATATCGCTTTCGCTAACTTCCCGATCCTCATCAGTTTCATTCTCAGAAACAGCGTTTACAGGCTCATCTTCTTCATCAAGGTTTATATCGATATCAACCAGATCAAAACTCTCTTCTTCAGCCTCGGTTTCGCCTGTTGCTTCATCCTGTACCTCAATATCCAGTTCTGAAGCATCGATATCTAGCGAGAATTCATCTTCTGATGCCGTCTCTGCTTCTTCAACAGCACCGGTATCACTCAGGTCAAACTCAATCTCATCTGCTGGTTCTACTATCTCGTCAGGCATTTCATCTTCAGCATTTTGCGACGAACCATCTACCACATCGTCGTCTGAACCAAAGTCCACCGAAAGTTCTTCTGCTGATGTCGTACCTAGATCAAGATCACCGGCCATCTCATCCTGAAACATCGGGTCGTTGGCACATAGATCTTTCCCCATTACTGATATTTTATTCCATAGCGGCGAATCAGCATCAACACGTTGTTTTACTTCACTGGCCGTTGCAAGGAATTCATCGGCATTCTTGCTGGTGTAGTATGTTTCAGCCAATTTTACGCGATAGTTATCATTCTCGGGATGCTCTAATAAAGCTTGTTTCAGTAAGTCCTCTGCTTGTTGATAGATACCATAAGCCAGATAAACATCGGCTTCAGCAATAACATCATCACGAGATTCTTCTTCAGCCTGAGCATCAGCTTCTACTTGAGCAACATCCTCTTCCTCAGTGACCGCTGTGTCATCTGGAACGTCGCCAGCTACTACCTGTTCACCTGCTGGTGTCTCAGCATCAACATCTGCCATCGCCGTCTCTTCAGCGATATCATCGGCCAGACTTTCAAGATCGTCAGCACTACTCATCACCGGTGCAGAATAAACCTCTGAATCCGCCTTTTCTTTCCGACGTTTATTAATTAACGCAATCAACGCTACGATCAGTAGCAAACCACCGCCTGCCGCAGCAAGCAATGTTGGATTGTTAAGTAATTGTGCAAGCGGATCTTCTGCTGATTCAGAGCTTGTATCATCCATTACTGGTGCAACATCTTCTGGCATTGCAGCGGCACTTTCATCTAACTGATTTGTGTCTGCAGCTTGATCTGCAACTTCATCAGTGAAAATCGCATCTTCAGTCGCGCCTTCATCGGCAAGCTCTTCTGTATCTACTGCAAGATCTTCAACAACATTTTCCGAAGACATTACCTCAGACTCTTCAGTTGTAGCATTTACCTCTGTTTCTGTAGCGTTTACCTCTGTTTCGTCCGCTGCAGATAAAACATCTTCGCCCATCTCACCACTATTTTTTGTTTCAACAGGATTATCTTCAACAG
>DAOWFN010000178.1 GCA_030637945.1 Gammaproteobacteria bacterium | reverse complement strand
TTATTGCCAATCACACCATCGTTCGGCCTATTCCTGGCTGATTTTAAAATCCCTGGGTTACGAAAACGTTCTAGGTTATCCAGGCTCGTGGTCTGAATGGGGAAACCATCCAGACACACCGGTAGAAAAATAGTTTTAAGTAGTAATTTTTAAGTCATGATCTTAAAACTTACTACTTACAAGCAGTTCTTTTAGATAGTGAGTATATTCTCACGATAGTGTTTTAATTCATCGATTGAATCTTTTATATCCTCCATCGCGAGATGGCTGGACTCTTTTATATAAACCATTTTCTTTTCCGGTGCCCAACGACTTGTTAGTTCTTTTAAAGTACTCACATCGAGATTACGGTAGTGGAAAAATTCTTCTAATTGCGGCATATACCGTGCGAGGAAACGCCTATCCTGACAGATACTGTTGCCACACATAGGTGATTTACCTGCCGGCACTAACTGTTTCAAAAAAGCGAGCGTCAAATTTTCTGCGGTTTCTTCTGAGATCGCACTATTATGGACCCGGTCGGTTAAACCGGATTTACCATGCTGATTAGTACACCATTCGTCCATGTTATTCATCACATCATCCGGCTGATGGATGACGATCGATGGTCCCTCATCAATAACATTAAGGTTCTTGTCGGTAACGATTGTAGCTATTTCGATAATGACATCTGAATTAGGGTCTAACCCGGTCATCTCAAGATCTATCCAGATCAGGTTTTCATCACTTATTTTCGGCATGGCTTGCTAATTTTCCTAATTTATACGTAAGTTTTTTAAAGTCATAGAGTTAGTGCAGTTTTTTGACAGGCCAATAAATGGTATATTCTGCAAAGGAACAGATGATACAAGCAACTGCGAATAACACAAAGAGTTTTTAATGAACGAGTTACATAATTTCACCCTTTTATTTCTGGCGATGCTGCTAATTTCGACTTTGATGCGAATTTACCTATCACATCGGCAGATAAGCCATGTCTCGCAGAACCGTGCCAAAGTACCTGACTCTTTTGCGGACAGCATATCGCTTGAAGACCATCAAAAAGCTGCCGACTACACTACCACAAAAGTAAAGTTTGGCCGCTTGCCATTATTTTATGACGTGGCTCTATTAATTATCTGGACGATCGGTGGCGGCTTAGAATGGCTAGACCAGAACTTTCTTGCCTATGAGCTAAGCCCGATCATTACCGGCATAGCGGTCATATTGATTTATAGCCTTATCTCGGCAGCCTTAGATCTGCCATTCTCGATCTATAGTACGTTCGTCATCGAAGAGAAATTTGGCTTCAATCGGACCACGGTAAAAACTTTCATCGCCGATATGATCAAAGGTGGCGCATTAGGGCTGATTATTGGGGTGCCGCTTCTGTATGTTATCTTATGGTTAATGGAACAGTCAGGCGAACAATGGTGGATCTACACCTGGCTGGTACTCAGTTTCTTCAGCCTGTTTATGATGTGGATCTATCCGACATGGATAGCGCCCATATTCAATAAATTCGAACCGCTGGAAGAAGGTGAAACACTTAACCGTATCACTAACCTTTTACAACGCTGCGGCTTTAACAGCGATGGTATATTCGTCCTTGATGGTTCAAAACGATCATCACACGGTAATGCTTATTTCTCAGGTTTTGGCCGTAATAAACGCATCGTCTTTTTCGACACGTTGTTAAAGATGCTAAACGACGATGAACTCGAAGCCGTGCTCGCACACGAACTCGGTCACTTCAAGAAAAAACATATCATCAAAGGAATGTTTATTTCTTTCGGCACGACACTTATCGCACTTGCCGTACTCGCCTGGTTAATGAAAGCTGAATGGTTTTATACTTCGTTAGGTGTTAGTCAAACATCGACCTATATGGCCTTATTATTGTTCACCTTAGTCATGCCCGCTTTCACTTTTGTCTTGCAGCCAGTCTTGAGCATCTTTTCACGTAAAAATGAGTTTGAAGCAGATGCTTTTGCCGCCGAACAAACTGATGCCAAACATCTTATTCATGCACTGGTTGGCCTGTATCGTGAGAATGCAAACACTTTAACACCGGACCCTTTATATTCCGCGTTTTATGATTCTCATCCGCCAGCTCCGGTCAGAATTGCACATTTAAACGCACAGGCATAAGCTAGGGTGACTCTAAACCATGAGACATCCTGATAAAAATCAAGGACGAAGGAGAAAACACGTATGAAATCAACAACACAAAAAACACTAGGCAGCTTATTGTTTTTAACCGTAATCAGTATGAGCAATATTTCCTGCGCAAACGATAATGACGCTACTGACCCCAAGTCTGCCACCGAGACTGGTCCTGTCGTTGCTGATCCCGGTGCCATTGCTACTGACCCTATTGCTCATGGCGAAGAGGCACACAAAAATCATTGTTACAAATGCCATACGGATGATATTTATACTCGCGACAATCGCTTTGTAAAATCAATTGATGCACTAAGCCAACAGGTCGTACGCTGCAAAGAAGGCAGTAATGTTCCCTGGTTTGATGAGGATGCTGACGCCGTCGTGCAGTTTCTTAATAAAAAATATTATAAATTTTAATCAGCTCGATGACTGACTTGAGTTCACAGCAGTGCAGCAGTCTATCAAGTGATAAGCAGCCGCTCAGTGACGCACAGAGTTCCGCCTATTTAAAGCAACTGGACCCGCAGTGGCAATTAGATAAACAGGCACAAACCATCAGCTTCATCTATACATTTAAAAACTATTACCAGACCATGGCTTTCGTCAATGTCGTCGCACAGATAGCCCATCAACAAGACCATCACCCTGATTTACTGGTTAGCTATAATCGCTGCAAAGTAACTTACAGTACACACAGTGTTGGTGGTTTATCAATAAATGATTTTATCTGTGCTGCAAAGATTAATTCCGCACAGAATCTTTAAGCTTTCTCAACATGGCAAAACGCAAATTATCTAAACAACAACAGCGCCGTATCGCCTCACAGCAAAAGAATAAAATCAAAGATGAGAATCTACAACTTGATGAGAGCAGCACAATAACAGCACGTGTCATCAGTCACCATGGCCGCCAGTTATTTGCTGAAACAGAAAACCTTGAACGAATAAAATGCAAGATCAGGCAAAATCTGGGCGATATCGCCTGTGGTGATTATGTTTTGATACAACAGGCACAAGATATAACCGGTGAAGCACAAAATGTTGTTGTCGCGGTAAAAGAACGGACCAATCTACTGGTTAAAACTGGTTTTGCCGGCGCTACAAAACCCGTAGCAGCTAATATCGGGCAACTGGTTATCGTCACCGCCATAAAACCAAAACCGAATCCCTACCTTATAGATAGATACCTGACGGCTGCTGAAAACCTGCCTGCCAGAGCGCTTATCGTTATTAACAAGGTCGACTTGATCGATCACGAGACAAAACAAATCGTCGATGATCTAACAAACCTATATCAGGATATCGGTTATCGTGTGATCAGCAGCAGCATGAAACAAGACCTGGGTTTAAATGAACTTTCAGCTGCTCTAAGCGATACCACGAGTATCCTTGTCGGTCTATCGGGTGTTGGCAAATCTTCAATCGTTAAAGCCATTCTACCAAAAGAAGAAATAAAGATCGGTGAGACATCTGAAGCAACAGGCGAAGGCAAACACACGACAACGGTCTCTGCGCTCTATCACTTAAAAGACAATGGCATCATTATCGATTCGCCCGGTGTACGCGACTTCACCCCTATCAATGCGAGTCAGGATGAAATCACCCATGGATTCATCGATGTGAGAAAATTTAACGGCGCATGTAAATTTACTAATTGCAGTCACCACAACGAACCTGGGTGCGCCATGAAACAGGCCGTTGATGAAGGACATCTAAATGGACAACGATTCAACAACTATCTGCGTCTGGTCGATGAATTTAATGAACAATAGATACCACCGTCGCTATAAACCCGGTTTATCTAGATAGCTGACTGAAACCTGAATTCTACTGATATTGGATTATGGTCCGAAGAAGACACCCGCCACACATGCTTACTTAGCAGCTCCAGTTGTCGATAAAAAACGTGATCGATCGCATGGCCAAAAACGTGCGTTTTATTGTTGATCGAATACTCTAACTCAGACAACGATAATTTTTCTACCAGCTGATTTACTTCAGCGACACGGTCACCGCTCCAGCTGTTAAAATCGCCCGCAACGATCATAGGTCCGTCATGGGACTCTATCGCATCATATAGTTTATCGAGCTGTTCACGGTATACGCTTATGCCGAAAGTAAAATTAATCCCATGGATATTGGCAACCAGCAATTTTTCATCAGATCCATCTATTGCGTAATAACTGATCAAGGTTGATTTAGGAATTTGAATGATTGGCTCTTCGACATGAAACCCGCAACTATGAACTGCATCTAAACTCGCCAACGTCATGACACCAGAGGCTTCGCCATTTAAATAAAACGCTGTATTCATAATCCAGTTAAAGCCATGTGAATCTAATAGCCCCGTCAACTCATCATCTAACAGCGCTTCCTGGATGGTCATCAGATCGTGACTTTGTGCAAAAGATGATAAGTCCTGCTGCCAGTTCTCACCATCCCCCTTGTAAATATTCCAGTTTAAAAAAGCGATGCTCTCTGGATCGAGTCCAGGCGCATCATCAATGCCGCTATTCATTACTGTTCTAACTTCACATGACTGCGATTTATTACTAACCGCATGAGCACTGGATACGAGCTGCATTTTACTTGTTACAGATACACACGAGGCTATAAGTGATAACAAAACCACCAATATAAAATATCTAGACCAGGTCAACATTAAAATTTTCTTAGCTATAAATTTATTTTATTAAGGTAACAGATGTGGACAAAATTAAAAAACTCAAGTATTAATCACAGACAGATAAATGATTACAAAGTTTCCATATATTTACCACATAAAAAATTATCGATAAAACTGTTTAAATAAACGCATAAATGATAATAATAAAAACGATATGATCAACGATAAGAATCAATCTGGTTTTCATTTACTGAGCGACAATACTGACGCTTTTGTAGCACGATTTGCACTAGCAACCATGGCAGAAAAAACCCTGGATATCCAGTATTACATCATGCATGATGATGCCAGCGGACAATATCTAGGTTATGCGATCCTGTCAGCTGCAGATCGTGGTGTGCATGTACGCATCCTTGTCGATGATATTAATTTATCTGGTCGCGATAATAGTTTAAAAATGCTGAGCCAGCATAAAAACATAGAGATTCGTGTTTTCAATCCGCTTTCGAACCGCGACTGGTTTAGAAACCTGGAACTCATCACAAATCTGAACCGTGCAGGCCGGCGCATGCACAATAAACTATTTGTCGCAGACAGTAATTCGGCTATCGTAGGAGGACGAAATATCGGTGATGAATACTTTGACGCCAGACAAAATTTAAATTTCGTCGACCTGGACCTGTTGACTGTGGGCCCTATCGTTGATGACATAACAAAAAGTTTTAATGACTATTGGGAAAGCCACTGGGCGACCACTATCGAAAGCCTCAACAAAACGGCTGTTGTGAAAAAACAGCTTTATAATATCCGGCGTCGACTTAAAGACAAGTGGCGCCGCGCTAAAAATACACGATACTTCCAGTCATTACGACAATCAGACTTAACAAAAAAGATAATCAATAAACAGATCCCTTTTATCTGGGCCAATGCCAGACTATTCTACGATCTGCCTGAAAAACTATGCGACAGTGCCACGAAGAAAACCATACACTTTGGTCCAGAGGTCATGTCATATTTTGATCTGGTAAAGAATGAATTATTAATCGCATCACCCTATTTCGTACCCGGAAGCTCAGGAACAGATTGGCTTAATAACAAGCATAAACAAGGCGTAAATATAGAGGTTTTAACCAATTCACTTGCTGCCACCGACGTCATAGCTGTCCATGCGGGCTACAAGAAATATCGTCATCAACTGGTTAAAGCCGGAATACATATATCCGAACTAAAACTGACCGCGAAAAAATTCCGCGAAAAAACAAACGTGTTTATGAAAGGAATATCAAACTCGAGCCTGCATGCAAAATACATGGTCATCGATCAGCAATATGTTTTTATTGGATCAGCAAATATTGATCCACGCTCAAACAACTTGAACACGGAAATAGGCATCATGGTTGATAGCAGAGAGCTTGCCGGATTAACAAAAAATCTATTCAATAAAACAGCATCCCTGGAAAACAGTTATCAACTACAGATTGATCCATCGAGCAACAAGCTAAACTGGATCACAAAAGAACGTAACGATGAGCTATATTTTTCGACGGAGCCAAATGCCGGTTTACTGAGAAGGCTCGGCGTTTTTATACTGGGTCTCTTTCCTATCGAAGACCTACTATAAACTTCAGGCCAGGTATTTGAAAACAACAGGAAGACTAAAAACCGCCTATTTTACCGATATTATCTTCGACGCGATTGAAAAAATCGCTGCAACATCAGCTTACTTTCTTCAGCTAACACACCAGATCGAACATCAAAAATATGGTTATGCTGGTTGGCTTCCAGCAGATCAAATGCTCCACCCAATGCTCCTGTACGAGGTTCAGATGCGCCATAGATAACTTTAGATATACGTGCATGTATCATCGCACCGACACACATCGAACATGGCTCAAGGGTGACGTACATAGTGGTATCGATCAAACGATAGTTATTGAGTTTTTTCCCCGCCTCACGCATTGCCATAATTTCAGCATGAGAAGTAGCATCATGACTTAAGATGGGTTGATTCCAGCCTTCTGAGATCAACTGATTATCTTTAACAAGAATTGCGCCGACGGGCACCTCACCAGCTTGCTCTGCCCTACGAGCAAGCTCGAGTGCTTTTTTCATCCAGCGCTCATCGCTCATAAGTGCAGTGAATAGTGAACAGTTAATAGTGAATAGTTAAAAAACAGGCTAGTACTGTTCACTATTAACTGTTCACTATTCACTATTCTTCTATTCCCACTCAATGGTGGCTGGTGGCTTGCCAGAGATATCGTAGGTCACACGCGAGATGCCATCCACTTCATTGATGATACGTGTCGAGACATGGCCAAGGAAATCATAGGGCAGATGTGCCCAGCGTGCGGTCAT
>DAOWFN010000089.1 GCA_030637945.1 Gammaproteobacteria bacterium | reverse complement strand
TTTAATTCATCCACCGTCGTCAATACGTTTCTAGCAATCGAACCATATGTCGCCATCCTGTTATTCCTTGGCGGGCTCACGCCATATATCCTCACCGCCATCTCATTTACACTGATCTATCTGCTGATACCGAATACAAAAGTTCAGTTTAAGTCTGCGCTATACGGCGCTATCGTTGCTACCATTTTATGGAAAATGATTGGTGCACTGTTTACCGCATTCATTGTCGATTCAACAAACTACACTGCGGTCTACTCCAGTTTCGCTATCCTTATCATCTTTATGATCTGGATATACATCAGCTGGCTGATCATATTGACAGGCGCCTCGATTTCTTACTACCATCAAAATCCTGACCGTATCAACGACAAGTCACGGATAATTCGCTTAAGTTGCCGACTGCGTGAAAAACTGGCACTGACGATAATGCAACTCGTCGGCAGCAGCTTCCATCACAATGAAGCACCCTGGTCGATGCAGACTCTCGCAATAAAGATGAATATAGCCGAACAGGCACTGATGATAATCATGCCGACATTATTATCCAGCAAGCTGATCGCAACAACAGGGGAAGACAACCAGTATTATCTGCCCGGCCAGTCACTGGAAAATATTACTCTTGATATGATACTAACTGCTGCACGGACGGCCGAAGAAACACATCAGTTTCATCCCGATGATGTAGACACCTCTGAACAGATAAATGACACCATCAGCCATCTGGAAAACGCCATTTCAGAATCAACAAAAAACAAAACACTTAAAGACTTGATTTAGGCCAGACAAGCGATAGATAAATTAACGACTGTAAAATTAATTTCCGGTGATTTTTTCCAACCATCCGGCGACTATTTTCAGCAGACTGTCTTCATGTCCATCAAAAAAATGATTACCTGTTATCTCTTTTTGCGTGTAATTTTTATTTCCGGCTTTTTCTGCAGCGGCTGCGCGTGATTCGATTGAAGCCATAACACTGTCGAGATCTTCATTGCCGTACAGGTCAAGTACTGGCAGCCGTATTTTTCGCAGTGCGTTTATACTGTCCATGCGGGGCTCGTCTGCAAATGCGGCCATACCGATCGCGATAAAACCTTTTACGTCCTGTTCTGACGTGGAGAGATAATAGGCTGCCATGGAAGAACCCTGACTATGGCCGATCAATACGATTTCTTTTATCTTATTACGCCGCAGATAGTTGATAGCAGCATCGATACGCGGAGCGACCTCATCATACAATGGTGCGTAATCCAGGTACTCTGCATCGTTTGCCAGGATAGGCATCTGTATCGATAACGTATTCCAGCGGTGTTCCGTCAGGCCGACACGTAATGGCTGTATCACCTGCTGCCAGTCAGGGTGGATACCGGTACCGTGCATGATGATAACGGCACGGCCTTTATCTTCTTCCGCTTCAGTAAAAATACTCAGGAAATCACGGCTGCCATCATTCAACCAGACAGCCTCGCCATCGAGTATGGCATCGACTACCTGATCTGCCCAGCGTTTCTCTTTATCAAGATCGCTTGCATCAGCACAAAATGAGAGAAAGAGTAACGATACAAAAAATAAACCTGTTATCCTTCTTATCGTTTTCAATCTTAGTTACCCGTAACGAGAAGCGTCGCACCTAAAGGTACTGCTAATGGATCTGCGACCAATACAACATCTGCAGCAATACAACCACCCAGGCCATCATCTTGACCGTATACATCAATAGTCATACCTTCACTCAGTTCGCTAAAGAGTATTTCCTGAGTAACAACTTTTCCATCGACGACACCTAACTTAAAGATGATGGCATCTGTCACATCGACACAGACATCAGCCGTACCCCCAACTGTATCTGTCAAAACAGTAATCTGAGAGTCGTCATTTATTGCAGCAATCGTTCCCGCAGTCTTGTCAGACCTTTCATTATTATCAACAATGACAAATGCCGCTTTAACTTTAGCTTCTGGCATGACCAAACCAAAAACATCTACATGCTTGCCCGCATCAATCGTGCCAGCATTGACTTCTTTACCAAATTTATCAAAAATACGGACACCAGAACCCTCAACGAGCGATATCGTTAATGCCGTATCAGGTGGCACAATGGCATTATCGCCATCTGTATTCATGGTGAAATCACCTGCATCCACAGCTGATGTAGCTTCACCAGTCAACAATGCCAGATCCGAAACATCTTTAGTTCTATCTTCAATGACGATATGAAGCGCATCCACATCACTACTGCCCATCATACCCAAAACAATAACCATATCATCATCGTTAACGTCAGTATCTGGAACCACATCGATCAGATCATTTTGAACAACGCTATTATCCGAAACTGCAACAGCAAGACAGCTATCGTTTACTTCTACAGCTTCACGCTCACATAGCTGAAACCCTGTTTCCGTTCTCGCCAGCACCTTGCCATCTAGTATCACCAGTTTTGACTCATCCTCTACTGCCAGAATATTGACGAAGACAACCGGACGGAAGTTGTACCTATACTCACATTCCCCTTCACCTTTACGGTTTCCTACGATGTGAATTGATTTTTCCGCATCTATATCAAGCTCGACCACCAAATGACCATCACCAATAACGTCAAAAGTTCCGCGCGGATTTAGATCAACATGACCATTAGCCGGGCGCTTTGTGATACAGGATATCGGCTCCAGACCTTCACCAGTAAATTTAACCAGCTCTACCTGGCTGATGTGTAAACGGATTTTGTCATAAGTGCCAACCGGTATAACGGCTGTTGCAATTATGTCTGAGTGATTTTGTAACGCTAATAGATTGACCACTCGGGATTCATTAAATATGATAGTTTCATGACCATCATCCTCACCAAGAAAACTGATCGACTCTACTGTCAGGTTAACCTGATCAAATTCATCTGTCGGCGCATCGGTAATCAGCAACGAAACACGGCCCGTTGTCGCGGAATTGCCGC
This sequence comes from Gammaproteobacteria bacterium, assembly GCA_030637945.1. Lineage (GTDB taxonomy): Bacteria > Pseudomonadota > Gammaproteobacteria > SZUA-229 > SZUA-229. The sequence continues at coordinate 3,290 of DAOWFN010000089.1, read as the reverse complement.
CATCAGATGAGCTGCATGAAGCTAGCACGAGTAATACACATAAAACAGGGATGAGTTTAAAAATTTTAAGTATGTCCATAACGATATCCTTCTTCTCAATTAAAATAGAACCAACCATCCTGCACAGCACGTAATCATTACCCACTATCGCACAGAATACGGTTCACCTACGACGTAACATTAGCATCATCTTATTTGTATTAAGATTTTTTACAATAACCGTTCGTCAAATGGTTACTTATTGTCCAATATCATGTTTTAATTAAAACTGACGATTGCTGCTGAACTTAAGCATCTGGAAACGTTCTACTTATTACTAAAACAAAGAAAAACAAGATAAAACATGGTGTTAAATAGTATACCAGGCAAAGAACAGGCGCTTCCAGGGCGCGATGACCGTATGCCCGTTCCGGAGAAACATTATGTTAATAGCAATGTGCTACAACCGCCTTTTTGTGATAGTTTACAGCAGATCATCTTTGGTATGGGGTGTTTCTGGGGGGCTGAGCGTAAATTCTGGCAACTTGATGGCGTTTATACAACCGCCGCAGGTTATGCAGCAGGTCATACTCCCAACCCAACATATCAGGAAGTGTGCAGCGGCATGACTGGTCATAATGAAGTCGTGTTAGTTGTTTTTGATCCAGAAAAAGTCAGTTTTGAGCAATTACTCAAATTATTCTGGGAATCTCATGACCCGACGCAGGGCATGCAACAGGGCAATGACTGCGGCACACAATACCGCTCGGGTATTTATGTGTTTGATGAAGAGCAACGAAAAGCGGCAGAAATCTCGCGTGGATTATTTCAGCAGGAGTTGACCGGGGCAGGCTTCGGTACTATCACTACTGAAATCATTGACGCACCTGAATTTTATTATGCAGAAGACTATCACCAGCAATATTTAGCAAAGAATCCAAATGGTTACTGTGGACTAGGTGGAACAGGGGTGAGTTGCAAACAAACATAAGAGGCGGCCATCGATCCTTATATGCCTGTTGGTTAAACAGAAAAAACTTTTAGATTCTTCCGCAAATACACGCAAATAAAAACATTATTTGTAGGCTGGGATAAGGCTTTGCCGTTCCCGGCAGTTGGTGCAACAAACGCCTGCAACGTACCTTATGCAGGCCTACTTTTGTTTAATGTAAATAATTTTTAGGGCTTTTAATTTGCGTGCATTTGCGTTCATTTGCGGAAAAAATTATTTTTGTTTGTATGGACGTTCATGACCGTTTAAAGACCTACAAACATCATTACTACTGCCTAGTACTCACACAACAACAATGTTTTACCTGTCATCGAAGGTGGTTGCTGCAAGCCCATCAGCTGCAAAATGGTTGGTGCAACCGCACTTAGATCACCACCCGGGCGCAAATGCCAGTTAACTTCATCGATCACCATACAAGGTACCGGATACAAAGTATGTTGCGTATGTGGTTCCTGTGTTACCGGGTCAACCATTTCGTCACAGTTGCCGTGATCGGCCGTCAGAATGATTGAGAAACCCGCTTCTTTGGCCGCATCGAGCACCCGGCCCACTTCTTTATCCAGTGCTTCGACCGCTTTGATGACCGCTTCACGAACCGCAGTATGTCCGACCATATCACCATTGGCAAAATTCACCATGATAAAACCATACTCTCCGGATTGCAGACCTTCGATAACTTTGTCGGCAACACCGGCTGCGCTCATTTCAGGTTTTAAATCGTAAGTAGCTACATCGGGTGAATGCACCATCACATGCTCCTCACCTGCAAACGGCTTTTTCTTACCGCCATTGAAGAAATAGGTAACGTGAGCATATTTTTCAGTTTCGGCGCAATGCATCTGCTTATAACCGGCACGGCTGACGACTGATGCCACCGTTGCTTGCGGGCGTTCGGGCGCATATCCGATAGGCAATAAAAATTCCGGGTCGTATTCTGTTAAGCAGGTAACCAGTGCGCCTTCAAAGTCACCGGTATCAAAATCATCAAAGTGATCCTGACTCAATACCGCTGTTAATTGGCGAGAACGATCATTTCTGAAGTTGAAGAAAATAACATTATCACCAGACTGAATTAACTCCGCACCATCAAGCACGGTTGGGATAATAAACTCGTCGGTCTCGTCATTAGCGTAAGCCGCTTCGATCGCATAACGCGCATTTTCAGCGTTACGCCCTTTGCCGTTTACCATGGTCTGCCAGGCTAGTTCAGTACGATCCCAACGGTTATCTCTATCCATGGAATAATATCGACCGCATACTGTGGCTATACTGCCATTGGCATCTTCCAACAGGCTTTCGATTTCTGGTAAAAACGTCAACGCTGACATCTGTGCAGTATCGCGGCCGTCAGCGGTTATATGCACGACCGGTCTTACCTTATGGTCGGCACATAATTTTATTAAGGCTTTAAGGTGATTGATGTGGCTATGCACACCGCCATTAGAGGTTAAACCGACAAGGTGCAGAGGGCTATCAGTTGCAGCCGCATCTTCTACTGCAGCGACTAACGCGGCATTAGTAAAAAATTCACCATTTTCAATCTCATCGTTAATGCGCACTAAATCCTGTCGGATAACTGTGCCACTGCCCAGTGTCATATGACCTACTTCTGAGTTACCCATTTGACCGTCAGGCAAACCCACCGAACTGCCGCAGGCATCCAGTGTGGTGTGAGGATTTCGTGAAAAATATTCGTCTAATCGTGGTGTATCAGCTTCTTGAACTGCATTATTAATTCGACTTGGGTTGACGCCAAACCCATCCAGAATAATCAGGATGGTGGGTCTTCGGGGGACGCTTCGATCGACCATAAGAGCTCTCTGCCCTTCTCTCTTCGTTTTAAGTATTTGTATTTAGCGCGTAATTTTACACTATTGACAGGGTTTTCAGGGATAATTTTTTTGCTAATTAAAGAAATTGACTTCCAACTTTGTCATCCTGAACAGTAGTGAAGAATCTTGTGGCTATGCACTACAACTCGTTGCAATATATAAGATCCTTCGATTGCGCTGCGCTTCACTCAGGATGACAACAATAAATATCAGGGTTTTTTATCTGACTCATCTTTTGTTTCGTCTTCATCATCTTCCTGATTATTTTCAGCCTCTTCCGCCTCAGCCTCATCGAACAGTTTTTCCATTTCTTCGTCGCTTAGCGGGGCACCATTTTCATCATGATCATCCGGTGAGATACTACTGTCATCCATAACAGGCGCTTCCTCGATCAATGTGAACTCATCATTTTCCATAATGACGCTTTCTTCCTCTTTTTCTTTTAAGAAAATTCGTGAAGCTATCAA
>DAOWFN010000012.1 GCA_030637945.1 Gammaproteobacteria bacterium | reverse complement strand
TTCAGAACATGAATATTATGTTTGAACTTGATGAAACGCTGGGACTTAACCAGGTTGCGTTATTGCCATGAAGATTAAACCATTACATACGCATACCATAATTACCGTGCAAAGGCCCTTATTATGGTTGCTGAGCTTTACAATATTTCTTTGTATATTGTTGATTTTACTTAAGATTTCGTATGAATACGGACGTAATACAGCGGGGTTTGACAGTATCAACACAGATGCATACATCGATCAATTACAATCACAATTAGAAGAATCTCAGGCCGAAATCATTGAAAGTGAGCGACGAGCGACTATGCTTAAACGTAACAGTCGAATTGATGATGATGCGTCAGGGCAATTAAAGGAGACTTTGGCGCAGGTCGAAGATGAGGTTCTGGAACTTAAGAAGGAACTGTCATTTTATAAAAGTATTGTGGCCCCGGAACAGGGTAACCGAAGTATCGCAATACAGACGATTCAGCTGAAGAAAAATGAAGCCGGCGACTATCATTACAAAGTAATGGTGAGTCAACGTGGTCGAAATGATCAATTTGCACGCGGTACTATCAGCGTAAGTATCAAAGGTATTTACAAAGGCAAAGCAGTAACGTATTCGTTGGCAGATGTTTCAAAAGATGTAAAAAATCCGATGAAGTTCGGTTTTAAATATTTTCAAAATTTTGAAGGGGTGATGAGCCTGCCAGATGCGTATCAACCGGATACACTTCACATAATAGTGAAACCCAGCACTGGTAAGATCAAAGCTATCGATGAGCAATATGCGTGGTCAGATTTAACGACCGGGGGAGTATGAATATGTTTGGAAGTAAAGACAATAAATCATCAAAAATTAAGTCATCAAAAATTGATACCCTGGTTGGCCAGAGTGTAGAGATCAATGGCGACATAAGATTTCAGGGCGGTCTTCATCTAGACGGTATAGTAAACGGAAATGTTTGCACAGTAGACGATGCTGAAGGTGCAGTTCTGGTTATCAGCGATCAGGGGCGTGTTGAAGGTGACGTTTATGTTGCCTATGCGGTGATCAATGGCGAAGTAATCGGTAATGTCTATGCCAGTGAAAAACTGGAATTGTCAGCAAAAGCGCGCATTTCAGGTAACGTAGAATACAACCTGCTGGAAATGGCGAGTGGTGCTGAGATCAATGGACAGATGTTACATGTGGTCAAAGCAAGAAAACTGCCGGAAAACCCGATGGATGAGGCTAAGGACAATGTGCATCATCTGGATGAGACGGCAGCACAAAGCTAAAAATTGGGGTTTAGCTGTAGTCCATAGTGAATACTTGACTAAATTACTAGGTTAATTTAGCATTATCTAATATTGATATTAGATAGGTAGTTTCGATGGATATTCAAGTAAGTTTTGCGCCAAAGCCTAAAGTGGTCGAAGGCGCGACTGTTGGCTTTACCGAAGCGGCAGCTAACAAAGTGAAAGCGCTGATCGAAGAGGAAAAAAACCCGAATTTAAAGTTACGCGTATCTGTTGATGGCGGGGGTTGTTCCGGATTTCAGTATGCCTTCGCTTTTGACGAAAATGTTAGTGATGATGATGCTGTGATCGAAAAGTGTGGCGCAACCATGTTAGTCGATGTAACCAGTATGCAGTATTTAAATGGTGCAGAGGTCGATTACCTAGAAGGCCTGGAAGGTGCGCGTTTTGTAGTGAACAATCCAAACGCAGAATCAACCTGTGGCTGTGGTTCATCATTTTCCATGACTCTATGATCTAATGCTGTAATTAGTTCGTTTCAGCTTACAATTCTAAAGGCGTCTGATTTAATAGATTAGGCGCCTTTTTAGTTTGTTCACGTTATCTGAACTGTTTTATCTCTTTTTGTCAAAATACAGGTACATAAACAATCGCCTGATAGTTTGTTAAGCTATTGGGTCTGTTTCAAAGGAAGTCGTTATGAGTAGTGAATATTTACCGGGACTGGCAGGTGTACCAGCCACCAAATCAAACATTTCGTCAATCGACGGTGATAAAGGCATCCTTGCCTATCGCGGTTATGACATAAAAGAACTCGCCGAGAAAAGTACGTTTGAAGAAACGGCTTTATTGTTGCTCGATGGCTGCCTGCCTTCACAGACTCAACTGGATGATTTTGATGCTCAGCTAAGAGCCGAGCGTCGCCTTAAGTATAAAATCCGCAGCATTATGAAAAACCTGCCGTCTGCAGGGCATCCTATGGAGATGTTACAGACAGCAGTCGCTAGCCTGGGTATGTTTTATGGTGGTGAGGAAGTCCTCTCTGACGGTGTATCAGGTAATGATGTCGATTATATCCACAGTATGTCAGTGAAGATTATTTCACGTATGGCAACGCTTGTAGCGATGTGGGAACATGTGCGAAATGGATACGACCCTATAGATCCACGTGATGATTTAAGCCATGCGGCAAATTTTTTGTACATGCTCGATGGTAAAGATCCCGATCCGCTGGCTGTAAAAATTATGGATGCATGTTTTGTTTTACATGCAGAGCACACGATTAATGCCTCGACATTTGCTGCGATGGTCTGTAGTTCAACATTAGCCAGTCCATTTCTGGTTATTGCCGCAGCGATCGGTACATTAGCAGGCCCCCTGCATGGCGGTGCAAATCAACGTGTGGTTGAAATGTTAAGAGAAATTGGCCGTCCGGAAAACGCAAAAGACTGGTTGGAGAAACAACTGGCCGCAAATAAAGTCGTTTGGGGCATGGGGCACCGTGAATATAAAACCAAGGATCCGCGTGCAATCGTTTTGCAAAAGTTGATGGTTGAATGGGGCGAGTCACAGGGCAATCTAAGCCGAGAATTTGAAACTGCCCTAAGACTTGAAGAGGCCTGTGAGGAAGCGCTGGGCCCCAAAGGCGTGTACCCGAATGTGGATTATTACTCAGGTATTTTGTACACAGAAATGGGCATCGCGCCTGATCAGTTTACACCCATCTTCGCTGTTTCCCGTGTGGCAGGGTGGCTGGCACACTGGCGCGAACAATTGTCGGACAACCGAATATTTAGACCTACGCAGATTTATACTGGTGAAGAAATTCGTGGTTATGTTGGTATGTCGCAACGTTAATTTTTGATTTGAGCGAATGTTTATTGAAGCCACCGCTCGAAGTAGATAGTCAATAGATTTAAAAGCCTTTCACCGCAGAGACGCCGAGACACTGAGAAAGACCATGTGTTGTTAATAGCGCCTGCGGCGCCATTAACAACATAAAACTCTGTGCCTCGACAATTACTCCTGCATTGTCCTACTTATGGGCGTCCTCGGTAACTGCTCCTGCATTACCCTACCACCTACATCCTTGTAGGCGTGCCCTAATCTGCGGTGAAATTTTTTACTTTGTTTTTTTAAACCGCCCGTTACTGGTCGAACTTTACCCGTCAATATTGGCACGTTCTTAAATGTAGGTGCGAATTCATTCGCACGATGGTGCCAGAGTAAGTGCTCGTCGTGCGAATGAATTCGCACCTACCTTAGAAACACAGCCTTTATCTGCTTTTCTTTGCGTCTTTGCAAGAAATGTTTTGCCAGTCCATTCGGGCCGTATTCTGTCCGTCAGATTGAATGGCTCGTCAGCGTACCCAGGACGACAGGTTTGTTTGCACCAGTGACTGAAGGCAGGTTGCCGGTTTGTTGATGGATGTTTTGATAAGCAAGCCAGGCAAAAGCCATTGCCTCTACCCAGTCAGGATGAACGCCAAGTATTTCAGTTGTTGCGACAGAGCATTTTGTTAGTGCCTGTAATCTACGCATTAACTCTTTGTTGTGTACACCGCCACCACAGATATAAATTTCCTCAGTATCTGGAGCGTATTGATTGATAGCTCTTATTATTGATGTGGCTGTTAAATCGCATAATGTGCTCTGTATATCGGCATGATCAAACCCCTTGTCGATATGTTTATTTAACCATTCAAGATTGAAATATTCAAAGCCGGTACTTTTTGGTGGTGACAGTTGAAAGAACGCGTCCATCAGTAGAGTAGCTAATAATCTTGCATCGGTTTTTCCGCTCGAAGCAAGTTCACCGCCAGCATCATATTTTTGTTGCTTGTATTGTGACATCCATGCATCCATCAATGTATTACCGGGCCCGCAATCAAAACCAGTGACGGCTTTGTTCTTGTCTTTGGGTAATACGGTTATGTTGGAGATTCCGCCGATGTTAACGATGACCCGGTCGAGTTTATTATTGTGAAAAACCGCCTGGTGAAAAGCCGGTGCCAGCGGCGCACCCTGGCCGCCGGTTTTAATATCGGCTGTTCTGAAATCAGAAATGACATCGATACCGGTTAGTTCAGTCATCTTCTGCGCATTACCAATCTGTAATGAGAATGGATTTTTGATGTCAGGACGGTGCCGAATCGTTTGTCCATGGTTGCCGATAGCGATAATATCCTGTGCCTGGTACGAGGTGTTGGCCAGTAATTTTAAACAGGCCTCTGAGAAGGTCTCGGCAGTTATCGTATCCAGTGATGTTAAAGAGGAGAGTTCGGCATCGGGGATGTCTCGTGCATCGATCAGTGCTTGCTGGATGTCATCAGGCCATGCGTGGCTGAGTGTTTGTATCAGTCTGGGTTGCAGAGTAGAAAAGTCGACCAGTGCAACATCGATGCCGTCCATGCTGGTGCCGGACATCAACCCTATGTATAACTCAGGTTGTGATGAAGACATCGTTAATTATGAGTAGATTAGTCGTTGGTAAGAGCAACTTGTTGTGGACGGGTAACCACCAGGTCAAGTTGAGCGATGACAGGCGCTGTCATCAGGTCGAAGTTAGCCATATGACGTTTCGGTACCGGATTAGATTCCGGCAGGCGGACGGTTAAGGGGTTTCTGTGTACACCGTTAACACGGAACTCATAATGCAGATGCGGACCGGTTGCTAAACCGGAGCTGCCAACATAAGCAATGGTTTGTCCTTGTTTAACGCGTGAACCTGTTCTAAGTTTTCGGTTATAGGTTTTTAGATGTGCATACAGCGTGGTGTATTTCGTGCCATGTTGCAGGATCATGACCTTGCCATAACCGCCTTTTTTACCTTTAAATATTACTTTGCCATCGCCTGCTGCAAAGATTGGCGTACCTCTTTTGGCGGCGTAATCAACACCTCTATGAGGGCGTTTGTTAAGTAATATGGGGTGTTTTCGTTTTAGGTTAAAACCGGAGCTGATACGAGAAAAATGGACTGGTGATCGTATAAACGCTTTTCTCATACTCTTGCCATCAGGCGTATAGTATTCGCTGTTATTGGTGTGTGGATCGGTGTAACGAACCGCACGAAAAATTTTGCCGTCATTCACGAAATCAGCGGCAAGAATTTTGCCATCAGATATTTTCTCACCATCGCGATATAGTTCTTCAAATAAGACGGTGAAGTTATCGCCTTTACGAATGTCGAGTGCAAAATCTATATCCCAGCCAAAAATATTAGCCAGTTCCATGATGATGTTATCGGAGATTCCCGCTTTTTCTCCGGCAAGGAACAATGACGAATCGATTACTGCACTAGCATGTGTCTGGCGAGTTTCAATTTTATGGTTATAGGTTTTTGCAACAAGAACGCCTTGCTCGCGTTCGACAAGTAAATAAGATTTTTGATCAATGTCGTAACGCAGTGCTTGCAGGACACCAGCACTGTCGCTTAATACACGGATAGTGTCTTTAGGAAAGATGCGGCGTAATTTTTTTACGGCGTCGCCCGATTTCATAAGCTCATCGAGTTGCTGCGGTTTGATATCTGCGCGTTTAAATAGACGGGCAAGGTTATCGCCAGATTTAACCGTAAACTCACGCCACTGTTTAGGGCTTATGTCGGGGTCGCGAGCATTTTTCTCATCAATAATTTTTTGCTGTGCTTGTAGCTCGGGCAGGCTGAGCGAGAAACTTTCGCGGGCAAGTTCCTCAGTGGATTTAGTTATGGCGGTGAATTCAGGCAGTGATTTTGCTGCAATTTCAGCTGATTGGCGGGTTTCTTCAGTATTTGTGCTGGCGATGACCGCACCGATGCCTGCGCAGGCAATGGCAACAAGCGCCCAGCGTAAACGGGCGTGTCCATGTTCTTCTTCTCGTTGCTTGTGCAAACGAAAATCTTTGCTAATCAATGACATAGGCGTAAATAAATCAAAAGAGTGATATGGTTAAATGTAGACGTAAAACTCAGCCTGGTCAATGAAATCACGTGCATATTCTTATTATTTTGAATTAGTTACTCAATACATCTAATGAGTAGTTGAGAAAGTATCATTGCACAGCTATCTTATACACCTTTTTATCTGGAAGATAGGGCAGTTTTAACTAATTATCATAAGTTCTGGCGCTACCCAAAAGCCAGAATCAAGGCATTGTTTTGACAGATTTTTGCTCCTCGGTAACCGTTCCTCGACAACTGTTCCTGCATTGTCCTACTAGCGTCCATCCATGGAGGTAAAAGCATGCCTGCTTCTAAATTAAAGCTGGCATGGTAAGAAGCAATAACGTAGAGTCTGGCTTTTGGGCTTTGCCCCATCGGGCGGGCTTTTAAGGGTGCAACTTCAGCGTTATGTTTTTTATGAATGCAATTAGCATTTATTGCAAAACTTGCCTCGAATATACACGCTTAAAAGCCCGCAGAACTTATGATAATTAGTTAGAGATGCTCTGTGTCATGAAATCAATAGAAGAACAATTAGAGTTAATCCGGCGAGGCGCTGATGAAATCCTCGTGGAAAAAGACCTGGTAGCAAAGTTAAAGGAAAGGCGTCCGCTGCGAATTAAAGCCGGTTTTGACCCGACTGCACCTGATTTACACCTTGGCCACACCGTGCTGATTAACAAATTACGTCAGTTTCAGGACCTGGGGCATGAGATTCTGTTTTTGATCGGTGATTTCACCGGCATGATAGGTGATCCGACAGGTAAGTCGGCTACGCGTCCGCCATTGACGCAGGAAGATGTTGAGAAAAATGCCAGGTCATACCAACAGCAGATTTTTAAAATTCTTGATGAAGATAAGACCCGTGTCATGTTCAATTCACACTGGATGGGTTACATGACCAGTGTTGATATGATCAAACTGGCAGCCAGCAGTACCGTGGCACGTATGCTGGAACGTGACGATTTTAGTAAACGTTATAAAGGCGAGCAGTCGATCGCTATCCATGAGTTTTTATACCCGCTGATACAGGGTTATGATTCAGTCGTTATGAAGGCTGATGTTGAGTTAGGTGGTACCGATCAAAAATTCAACCTGTTAATGGGGCGTCAATTACAGGAGCAACACGGCCAGAAACCACAATGTGTGTTAACCATGCCAATTCTTGAAGGTCTGGATGGTGTGCAGAAAATGTCCAAGTCACTTAACAATTACATTGGTATTGCCGATGAGCCTAAAGATATGTTCGGTAAGATCATGTCGATTTCAGATGACCTGATGTGGCGATATTTTGAGTTGTTAAGTTTTCGCCCGATGAGTGAGATCGCAAGTTTCAAACAGGAAATGGAAGACGGTAAAAATCCACGTGACATAAAATTTTTGCTGGCAGAAGAAATCATCGCGCGCTTCCACAGTGAAGCAGACGCAACAGCAGCGCGGGAAGGTTTTATTGCCCAGTTTGCTAAAAACAAAATTCCAGATGATATCCCAGAATTTAGTTTTGACGCATCCGTAGATGGTTATCCCATCGCTAACCTGCTTAAGGACGCAGGCTTATGTGGAAGCACCAGTGACGCCATGCGTATGATTCAACAAGGTGCGGCAAAAATTGACGGTGAAAAAGTTGCAGATAAATCAGTGAAGATAATGAAAGGCACCGAGGGTGTGTTTCAAGTGGGCAAACGTAAGTTTGCCAAAATCACAATTAATTAATGCTTTTTCATATGTCTGAGTCAATACTGCTTACATTTTTAGCAATTGCTGTATTTTTTGTATAGAAATATCGTAGCTTGATTTTAGAATGCAGCAGATCTCATTGCTGACGTATTTGAGAATATCCATTTCATCTTCCTTGTTTTGGTGCATTTATAATGTGCTGCGAGACAATTCCTTTGCCTGTACTGATACAGCAATATGGAATTCTACTGGGTACTAAATGCTCATGCGAGTAATTTTTGTAGGATAGCTGAGTATGATCTTGTAGGAAAAGATAGAAAATGCCTGTAGTTATTGGTTGATTACGGAATAGCTATTGATTCTGTTTATCAAGTTTTGCCCATGTGTCACGCAGAGTAACAGTGCGATTAAAAGTTAAACTTTTAGCTTTGTCGTCTCTGACAAAGTAACCTGTACGTTCGAATTGATAATGAATAGAAGTGCTGGTATCTGCAAGGCTTGCTTCCAGTTTGCAAGTTGTTAAAGCGTTTAATGAGTCAGGGTTTAAATGTTCAGTGAAATCACCAGTTGCTGCTGGATTTGGGTGAGTGAATAAACGGTCGTATAAATTAACGCTGGCATCAACGGCGTGTTCTGCAGATACCCAGTGAATAGTGCCTTTAACTTTTCTGCCATCCGGAGATGAGCCGCCTTTGGTCTCTGGGTCATACTGGCAAATCAATTCGACGACTTCGCCACTATCGTCCTTTACGAAATCGGTGCAGGTTATGTAGTAGGCGTATCGTAAACGTACTTCACGACCGACAGACAAACGGAAGAATTTTTTCGGTGCATCTTCAAGAAAGTCGTCACGTTCGATGTAAATGACTTTTGAGAAGCTGATGTTACGCGTCCCCATCTCTGGGTTTTGTGGGTGGTTCTGTGCCACGAGTACTTCGCTTTGGTCTTCAGGGTAGTTTTCGATGGTAACTTTCAATGGTTTTAATACGCCCATAACACGCATTGCATGTTCATTTAAATCTTCGCGAATACTGTTTTCCAATACGGCGACTTCGATAAAACTGTCTTTCTTGGTGACGCCGATACGGTCACAGAAATCACGGATGGAGGTGGGTGTGTAACCACGACGGCGTAAACCAGAAATGGTTGGCATGCGCGGGTCATCCCAGCCACTGACATGTCCTTCTGTTACCAGCTGGTTAAGTTTACGTTTGCTGGTAATAGTGTATTTGAGCTGCAGCCGAGCGAATTCGATCTGTTGTGGATGACAGGCTGTTTTTACTTCATCCAAAACCCAGTCATAAAGTGGTCGGTGGTCTTCAAATTCGAGGGTGCATAATGAATGTGTGATGTTCTCAATCGCATCAGAGATGCAATGCGTGTAGTCATACATCGGGTAGATCGGCCACTCGTCGCCAGTACGTTGATGATGCGCATGTTTGATACGATATAGTGCAGGGTCACGCATGTTTAGATTGGGTGAGCCCATGTCAATTTTTGCACGGAGTAAATATTCACCATCTTTAAATTCGCCAGCACGCATGCGAGAAAAAAGATCTAAATTTTCTTCGATGCTGCGGTTACGATCAGGGCTTTCTTTACCAGGCGCTTTCAAGGTGCCTCGGTACTCGCGCATTTCTTCAGCACTGAGTGAATCAACATAGGCCTTGCCCTGTTTTATCAGTTCTATCGCATAATCGTACAGTTGTTGAAAATAATCTGATGAGTGATGTAAACCGCGCCATTTAAAACCCAACCACTTCACATCGTCAATGATGGCATTTACGTACTCAATATCTTCTTTTTCCGGGTTGGTATCATCAAAACGCAGGTTGCATTGACCTTTGAAGTCTTCAGCTATACCAAAGTTCAGGCAAATAGATTTTGCATGACCGATATGCAGGTAACCATTAGGCTCAGGCGGAAAGCGGGTTTGAACGGTGTTGTGTTTGCCCGAATCTAAATCGTTCTGAATGATGTTACGGATAAAGTTTGTGGGTGTGGTGACTTCGTCTTCAGCTGACATAGAGGTGTTTTATTTTAATTGTAAACCAGCGGCGTATTCTAACGCTGAAATGATGATTTTGCTGGCTTATTTTTGATACAGAGGACTCAACTGTTCAACGTGGAAAATATTCAGGTTAATGGTATGAGCTGTATCCCACGTTTATTAGTTTTCGATTATTGTTCCTAAAAAGCTTATGCTTGACTAATCTCTAGTATTAATTTCTGGCGCGTAAAAAAAGCCAGCCTTAATTTGTGTGATAAAGGCTGGCTGTTTCATTGTCGATGAAGATTTAGATGGTTATTTTAATTTCGGTAGAATAGCTGCTCTCGCGTCCTTCAGTGTCATATATTGTAACGACAAAATAGTAAGTGCCTGCAGGAAAATCTACAAGGGTATGACCTACAGAGCTACTGTCATTGATATTAACGCTGCTACGGTAGTCACCTTGTGTGGTTCCATAATAGATTTTATAACCAGCTATTTCTGATAATGATAACGCTGAATTGTCTTCTCGTTCGGATGGAGCAATCCAGGACAGATCTATATCAGCAACTGTGCTGGATGCCTGGTTAGTTGTATCGGTTCCTGAGGTGCCAGTGTCGGTCGTTTCAGTATCTGTGGAGTTAGTGTCGGTCGTAGCTGTTTCTGTGGAGCTAGTATCAGTTGTAGTTGTCTCCGTTGTGCTGGTATCAGCCGTTGCAGATTCGTTTGTTGTGTCTGTTACTACGGATTCATCGATACCGATGATAGTAATTACCACGGTGTGTGTGGTTCCATCAATGCTGCTGATGTTCAATGTGTCAGTTATTGTCTCACCACTATTTAAGTTTTGTATGATACTCAGATCGTTATATGCATCGTATTTCCAGTAGCCTTTAGTATCTATAGTGAATCTGCTAAAACTACTGTTGATTGTTGATTTTATAAATGCATCTTCATTGAGGTCGCTGTCAGTAATATTTAATTTACCCTGGGTCTCCAATTCGTGGTCGCCATCAGGATCGTTGTCTTCTGTGACATCACCCGTATTCGTTCCACTTATTACTGCTGACTGGTTAGTGTCAGTAGAACTCGTAGGTGTTTCACTGGCGTCAGTGATCGTTGTTTCAGTTGTACTAGCATCTGTCGTCGTGGTTTCATCCGTTGTTTCGATTGTGGCAGGTTCATCTACGCCTGAGATCGTAATTACTACTGTATGAGTGGTGCCATCTACACTGCTAACGATTAAAGAGTCATTTAACTGATCACTGCTCGTTAAATTTTGAATGTTGCTTTGGTTGTTGTCAGCCGCATAGCTCCATTTTCCTGTGGTAGCAATTACTAGATGACCATATTTTCCTGTATGCGTTTTAGCAATAAACGCTGCCTCGCCAGAATCACTATCAGTTATGTTCAATGTGTTGGCAATTTCCAGTAGATTGTTGCCATCAGGATCATTGTCTTCTGTAACGTTGCCGGTATCAACTCCGCTAATGATTGCGGCTTGATTTGTAACAATCGAATCATTACTAACGCCTACGATGGTGATTGTCACATCATGTGTAGTACCGTCATTACTGCTAACTGTTAATATGTCGGTTAAAGTGTCATCGCTAGTTAGGTTTTGTATGATGCTCTGGCTATTTTTAGCTGCATAATACCAGTGTCCTTTGGTAGAAATAACAAAATTGCCGTAGCTGCCGTTGATGGTTTTTGCCAAAAATGCGGCCTCTCCACTATTACGGTCAGAGACTCTCAATCTGCCGTTAGCTTCCAGCAGATTGTCGCCATCTGAATCATCATCTTCTGTAATACTTGCGTTATCTGCCCCTTTGATTAATGCAGGATAGTTAATAGTGTTGTCTGTCTCTGTTTTTTTTCCAGGATAACCTTTGCCAGCTATGGCTGTAGTCATATGCAGTGCCATTAATGCTGCAGTAAGGATCGATATAAGACGTGGTTTTAGTAACCGGGTTAAAATCATTGATGTTCTCCAACCTGCCAGGCTTGCATGTCAGTGACTGCAAGCTCTTAGCAATTTAAGTACGGGAAAAATTATTAAATTTTAGAGATTTAGTGTTTGAAACATTTATATATTGTCTGGTCGGGTAATGGTGGCTATCACTCTCGGTCAGACGAAGTTAGTGTTATATTTTGTGGCTTGCCATCATTCAGTTAATATGTGAAGCCTGTTTAGATTACAATTTGAACGACTGTTGAATATTTACTCTCACGTCCTTCTCTATCGTAGGTCGTTACTACGAAGTAGTAGGTGCCGGATGAGAGGTTGTTGAAGGTATAACCTTCAGCTGCGCCATCATTGATATTGATACTGTTATTATAGTTGCCCTGCGTGGCTCCATAATATACTTTGTAGCCGGCAATTTCTGACAGTGACATTGGATTATTATCTTCGCGTTCAGATGGTGCGACCCATGATAGGGTTACATCTGAAAAAGTAGGTTCAGTCGGTGTTCCACTGATGTTTATGCTGAAATTTACAAAGATGTTATCTAAGCCACTACCATCAGTTCGTGTTGCGTCAACATATAATTCCCTCGTTCCAGTAGTCGAATATTGATTGAGATCTACAGAATAAACGAAGGGTGCAGATGAATCGCGTATAGGGGCATTGTGCGCTTCACCAGTACTTGCTCCATCAGCCCCTTTGCAGCAATAAAAGTTCATGCTGGAATATTGCGTAGTGTTATTGAAAAATATGTATACCGTTGTCTGTTCTAATACGGCACCACCTAGTGGTTGCGCATCTGAAAGATTTGCGTTGTAGCTATACATAGCAGTAGTAGGCTCAGGAGTAGGCTCAGGAGTAGGCTCAGGAGTAGGCTCAGGAGTAGGCTCAGGAG
>DAOWFN010000042.1 GCA_030637945.1 Gammaproteobacteria bacterium | reverse complement strand
CAAGGCCAGGACGGACAGGATAGATATACTACAGAAGTAGTTGTAGATATAGGTGGTACTATGCAGATGCTGGATAGTCGTGGTGGTGAAGGTGGTTTTGCACCCGCGCAATCTGCTCAGCAGTCAGCACCCGCGCAGCCAAAAGCGCAACCAGCACCAGCGATGGTGGATGATGGTTTTGATGATGATATTCCTTTTTGATACTTACCGTAGAGCTTTTTTGTAAATAAATATATAAGCCCCTAATAATAGGGGCTTTTTTATTTCAACAAAATGTTTATGAAGCGAGTAAACACGCCAAAAAATCGCAGCAGGAAGATGAGGGGCTGGCTTAAGTGATATAAGTAAAGATGTTAGATAATTGTATAATAGAGCCTTATAAACAGTGGTATTTACAGTTTTAGCTTCTATTATTAGTCATGATATGAGTAAGTTTTTTTAAGGATTAACTATGTGTGGAATTGTCGGCGCAGTCGCTGAGCGAAATGTAACACCAATTTTATTGGAAGGTCTGAGACGACTTGAATACCGTGGCTATGATTCCGCAGGTATTGCAGTGCTGGATAAGGATGCATGTATCAGCCGTGTGCGCCGCGTTGGTAAAGTTAAAGAATTGTCAGATGCGCTTGAGCAGACCGAAGTAATTGGTACGCTCGGTGTTGCACATACGCGCTGGGCGACACATGGTGAGCCGAGTGAGAAAAATGCGCACCCCCATGTTTGTAACCAGTCTGTTGTAATCGTCCATAACGGTATTATTGAAAACCATAGTGAACTGCGCGAGCAACAAAAAAATGAAGGTTTTAACTTTACCTCACAGACTGACACCGAAGTTGCGGTACACCAGATTGAACATTATTTAAAACAGGAGGGTGACCTGCTCAGTGCCGTTCGTTTAGCTGTTGCAGATTTCGAAGGTGCTTATGCTCTGGGAGTGATGTCCAATAGCGAAAAGAATCGATTGATCGCATCACGTCGTGGTAGTCCTCTGGTGATCGGTGTCGGTATCGGTGAATATTTTATTGCTTCAGATGCCGCAGCGCTATTACCGGTCACTCGTCGGTTTATCTATTTAGAAGAAGGCGATATCGCTGATATCCGAACGAACTCACTGGTCATATACGATGAAAATGGTGAAGTTGTTGACCGTGAGATTAAAGAGTCCGGCTTGAGTGCAGATGCTACCGCTAAAGGTGTGTACCGTCATTATATGTTGAAGGAGATTTACGAGCAGCCTTCGGTTCTGATCGATGTTCTTGAAGGCCGTTTCATCGATGGGAAATTATTAGATACGGCGTTTGGTATCGGTGCGGAAAAAATTCTTGATCAGGTTAAGGCGGTTCAGATTATTGCCTGCGGCACCAGTTACCATGCTGGCCTGGTCGCTCGCTACTGGATAGAAGCAATGGCTGGTGTGCCTTGCCGGGTGGAAGTGGCCAGTGAATATCGCTATCGAAAAACAGTGTTAACGGATGACACCTTAGTAGTCACTATCTCTCAGTCTGGTGAGACAGCCGATACCCTGGCAGCGTTACGTGCGATCAAAGAGCAAACAAACTTAACCTTATCAGTGTGTAACGTACCAGAAAGCTCGTTGGTACGTGAGAGTGAGTTGAAGCTCATGACACGTGCTGGTCCTGAGATCGGTGTTGCTTCAACCAAAGCGTTCACCACACAACTAGTTGCATTATTGATGCTGGTCGTTGCTTTAGGTAAGCGTAGAGATTTGACCGATGGCGATGCCAAATTCTTGTTTCAACAGGCGCAGGTTATGCCTTCATTGATAGAACAGGTGTTACAGAATAAAGATGCGATAGATAAATGGGCAGAAGCATTTACCGAACTGGATAATGCCATCTTTATCGGTCGTGGGACGTTGTTTCCCATCGCTTTAGAAGGGGCTTTAAAGTTAAAAGAAATTTCCTATATTCATGCCGATGCATATCCGGCCGGTGAACTGAAACACGGGCCGATCGCTCTAATCGATCAGGACATGCCAACCATTGCAATTGCGTCTATGGACGGTTTTGAGGGTAAGATTAAATCAAATATACAGGAAATACTGGCGCGTGGCGGTGAAGTGTATCTGTTTGCTGACGAGCGATTAGACGTGTCAGACCTGGGGGAAAATTGCCATGTCATAAAGATTCCAGCGGTGGAAGCTGAATTAGCCCCCATACTGTTTGCCATTCCTTTACAGCTGTTTTCTTATTTTGTCGCGGTGCGTAAAGGTACGGATGTGGATCAGCCGCGAAATCTAGCCAAATCGGTTACGGTTGAGTAAAAGGCTGTACACACGCTATTCACACAGCGCTAAACAGGCTGAAATAACAGGTGAATACAACGGTAGATATACAAGGTTCTGCCAAGTATAATTAGTGTCATGCATAGCCACTTTGTCCGCAACGAATGACATCCAAATCTACGACTGCGCCCGCGCGTAAATTATTCATTAAAACATATGGATGCCAGATGAATGAGTATGATTCGTCACGCATATCGGATGTTCTCGCAGACTCACATAATCTTGAAATAACGACGAATCCAGAAGAGGCTGACGTGCTTCTGCTGAACACCTGTTCGATTAGAGAAAAAGCACAGGAAAAAGTATTTTCACAATTAGGCCGTTGGAAAAACTGGAAAAATGATAAGCCGGATTTAATCATCGGTGTGGGTGGCTGTGTCGCCAGTCAGGAAGGTGCTGAGATACAAAAACGCGCGCCATATGTCGATGTGGTCTTTGGGCCGCAGACGATCCATAGATTGCCTGAAATGTTATCGGGTGTAAGCCAGACACATAAAAAAATCGTTGATATTAGTTTCCCTGAGATCGAGAAATTCGATTGTATGCCTGAGCCGAAGGCCGATGGGCCGACCGCTTTTGTTTCCATCATGGAAGGGTGTAGTAAATACTGCAGTTTCTGTGTCGTGCCATATACTCGTGGTGAGGAAGTTAGCCGCCCGTTTGATGATGTATTGGCCGAAGTTGCTGGTTTAGCAGAACAAGGCGTACGAGAAGTGAACTTGCTCGGCCAAAACGTTAATGCGTACTGCGGTGCGATGCAAGGCGAAGAGAGTGAAGATTTAACAGCAGATCTCGCATTATTAATTCATTACGTTGCAGCGATTGAGGGTATCGACCGGATTCGTTTTACTACCTCACATCCGATGGAATTTAATGACGACTTGATAGGAGTATATGCGCAAGT
>DAOWFN010000133.1 GCA_030637945.1 Gammaproteobacteria bacterium | reverse complement strand
TTTCGTGCGGTGATCGCGCCAAGCTTTGCAGACATCTTTTTTAATAATAGTTTTAAAAATGGTCTGTTGCCGATTGTTCTTGATGCTGACGTTATCGATGGATTATTCGATCGCGTATCAACAGATCGTGGCCTTGATCTCTCGATTGATCTGGCAGCGCAAACAGTCAGCTGTGAAGGAGAGATCGTTTCTTCTTTTGAGATCGATGAGTTTCGTAAACACTGCATGATAAATGGACTGGATGATATTGCTTTAACCCTGCAGCATGCAGATGAAATAAAAACTTACGAAGAAAGTCGGAAGCAAGCTGCGCCTTGGTTATTTTAAAATAAAAAATTGAACCGCAGAGGCGTAATCAAAGAATTCTGCGCCTCCGCGCCTCTGCGGTAATTCTTTTAAAAGAAAGCGTATAATCAACCTCCCAAATTTTGTGGGACTATTTTTTAGAGAAAAACATGGGTTTAAAAATTGCTGTAATGCCAGGTGATGGCATTGGGATAGAAATTGTTGCAGAAGCCGTTAAGGTTTTAAATCATTATAAAAATAATGGCCGTCTTGATGTCGAGTTAAGCGAAGCACCAGTAGGCGGTGCGGGTTATGATGCAGCCGGTAAGCCGCTGCCGGATGAGACCCTGGCACTGGCCAGATCTTCCGATGCTATTTTATTCGGTGCTATCGGCGGGCCTCAGTATGATGGTCTGGCACGTGAACTCCGTCCTGAAAAAGGTTTGCTTGGTCTGCGCGCAGAGTTAGAGTTATTTGCTAATTTACGCCCGGCCATCCTGTATCCGCAGTTAGCGGGAGCGTCTTCTCTAAAAGCAGAAGTGGTTGCTGGTCTGGATATCATGATCGTTCGTGAATTAACCGGTGGTATCTATTTTGGTGAGCCTCGCGGTATAGAAACCGACGCATCAGGTGAGCGTAGAGGTTTTAATACGCTGGTGTATAAAGAAAGTGAAATTGATCGCATCAGTCGAGTCGCATTTGATATTGCGATGAAACGAGGTAAACGCCTGTGTTCGGTCGATAAAGCAAATGTTCTGGAGGTCTCAGAGCTGTGGCGTGAAGTGGTGACAAAAACGGCTAGTGATTACCCGGACGTTGAATTGAGTCACATGTACGTAGATAACGCTGCAATGCAGTTGGTGAAATGGCCAAAGCAGTTTGATGTCATGGTCACAAAAAACATGTTCGGCGATATTTTATCTGATGCTGCTGCGATGCTAACCGGTTCTATTGGTATGCTGCCATCAGCATCACTGGATGCAAACTCAAAAGGTATGTACGAACCGATACATGGTTCAGCGCCTGATATTGCAGGTAAAGGCGTAGCGAATCCTCTAGCAACTATTTTATCGGTTGCGATGATGTTGCGATACAGTTTGAATCATGCAGAACTAGCCGATGAAATTGATGCAGCTGTCGGTAAAGTGCTGGATAAAGGTTTACGTACACCGGATATTATGGCTGAAGGTTGTAAAGAAGTCGGTACGGTAGAAATGGGTGAAGCCGTTCTGGCTGAGCTGTAGTTATGAGATTAACTTTCCGCAAATGAACGCAAATGAACGCAAATATTACAAACTATAAAAGTTTTTATTTGCGTTCATTTGCGTTCATTTGCGGAGGATATTGTTTTTAAAATTATTTAGCGAAAGAAAGTTATGAGTAAAACATACGATGTTGCGGTAGTTGGTGCTACCGGTGCGGTTGGCGAAACCATGTTGTCTATATTAGCGGAGCGTAAATTTCCTGTCGGCGAAGTTTATGCGTTAGCCAGCAGTCGTTCTGCCGGCAAACGTGTTGAATTTGGTGACAAAACGCTGGTAGTACAGGATTTGGACAAGTTTGATTTTTCAAAAGCACAGATTGGTCTGTTCTCTGCAGGCGCATCTATCTCTGAAAAATATGCGCCGATTGCCGTAGCGGCGGGTTGTGTGGTTATTGATAACACTTCGCAGTTTCGTTATGACGATGATATTCCATTAGTCGTGCCTGAAGTAAATCCGCATGCGATTGCGAACCACAAAACACGGGGCATCATTGCTAACCCTAACTGTTCCACTATCCAGATGCTGGTTGCATTGAAACCGATATATGATGCGGTAGGCATCGAACGTATCAACGTTGCAACTTATCAGGCAGTATCAGGTACCGGTAAAGAGGCTATCGAAGAGCTGGCTGGGCAAACAGCGCGGATACTCAATGCCAAACCGCTGAAGTGTGAAGTTTATCCAAAGCAGATCGCATTTAATGTATTGCCACAGATCGATGTCTTTATGGATAACGGTTACACCAAAGAGGAAATGAAAATGGTGTGGGAAACACGTAAGATTTTTGAAGATGATTCAATTATGGTAAACCCTACAGCGGTTCGCGTGCCTGTTTTCTATGGGCATTCGGAAGCCTTGCATATCGAGACAAAAGAGAAGATTACCGCTGAAAAAGCGACTGAATTATTGTCAAAAGCCGATGGCGTCGTGGTGCTTGATGAGCGTGAGGATGGTGGCTACCCGACCGCGGTAACTGAAGGTGCAAATCATGACGCAGCATATGTGGGTCGTATTCGTGAGGATATCTCGCATGAAAGAGGGCTGGATATGTGGGTAGTGTCTGATAATGTGCGAAAAGGGGCAGCATTAAATAGCGTGCAAATTGCTGAGATTCTGATAAATCAATATTTATAATCTATAGTTATATCTGCATACATAAAATATGTTGTAACTAACTGGCTTTTAAAGCTTAAAAGACAAGAATAAACCTAGGTTTATACCTGTTGTAGATGTGTCTGATTGATGCGCGCGAGCAGGTAACCTTTAGGATGAACAGGGGACTCACCAGTGCGTAAATTGCCAACACGTAAATTGCTTACAGCCTTGATAGCCGGAGCGTTATTTTTACCTAATCCAGGATTCACCCTGGGTTTGGGTGAAATAGAGGTTAATTCGGCGCTTAATCAGAGATTAAATGCTGAAATCGAATTATTATCGTCGACGCCGGAAGATACCGAAAGTATCATCGTAAAACTGGCTTCTCGAAAAGAGTTTTCACGCGCTGGTTTAGATCGTCCTTATATGCTTAATGATCTACGTTTTAAGTCTGAGATCGTTGACGGTGTTGCGCATATCAAAGTTTCATCTGGTAGTCCGATACGAGAGCCATTCATAAACTTCCTGATTGAAATTGATTGGCCTAATGGTCATCTGTTACGTGAATATACCGTTTTGCTGGATCCACCAGTATTTATGACACAGGCGGCCACCACCACGTCAGTTCAATCTACTGATAACTCAGGTTTTCGACCCGCTGCCAGTACAACGACGAATGTAACGCCTGTTGTTGCGCCGGCCGTCACTGCTCCACCAGGATCGGCAGTGCAGTCTGCACCAGCCGATAAAATACAACCGTCTACCACGAATGCAACGAGTTCGGCGCCAACTTTTATACCAGCGCCGGTGGTGCAGCAACAAACACCAACTAATCAATCGGCTACCAGTTATAGAGTTAAGTCAGGTGATACTGCCTGGACACTGGCTGATGCTATGAGACCAAATCAAAATATTTCTGTGCCACAGATGCTGATAGCAATGCTGCGTGCTAATCCGGAGTCTTTCATTAATGAAAATATTAATGGACTAAAACGCGGTTACATCTTACGTGCACCTGATGCAGCCCAGATTGCGGCGATCAGTCAGGAAGATGCGCGTGCCATGGTTCGTGAGCAAGGGGCATTATGGCGTCAATACCAACAATCTATAGCTGGTGTTCAGCCTGCATCAGCGATGCCGGCTGATGACAAGGCAGCGTCTACAGGAACTGCTGCAGGTTCTGCTGCTAATGATACATCGATCGAAAATGATGCGCATTTAGCCATTGTTGCCGGTGCAGGCACTGGAACATCAGCCGTCGGTAGTAAAGATCCTGCGGAAATGTCGGCACAGGAACTCCGTGCAGAATTGGCTTTGGCGAGAGAACGTGTTGAAACAGAACGTGTTGAAAAAGAAGAGCTCAAACAAAGAGTTGATTCTTTAGAACAGCGTGCAGTAAAAATGAAAGGCATGTTGTCTATTGAAGATAATGAATTATCTGACGTTCAATCGTTAAATTCACCTGTTGAAGATAATCCTGTTGAAACAAAAAATAGTGGTGAGATGGGCGAAGATGTTTTATCTGCAGCGGACGAAACAGAGGTAAATGCTACAACTGAAGAGTCTGAGGTGATGTCTTCGGAAAATGTTGCTGAAGATCTTGCAGTAGATACAGAAGAGCTTGCCGATGAAGGCGCGACTGAAGATGCGATTTTCACTGATGAGGTTGCAGATCAAGCTGTCGCAGATCAAGCTGCAGACACAAATCAGTTAGATGAAAGTGCCGCTGCAATGCCAGAAGATGTTGCACCAGTAATGGATGATACAAGCTCTGAATCAGCAGAAGAT
>DAOWFN010000186.1 GCA_030637945.1 Gammaproteobacteria bacterium | reverse complement strand
TCGCCATAAAAGAATACGAACAGCTACTAAAGAGTGATAGTGAATACGCAGAAAAAGCGAAGACTATCAGCACGCTCTATAAGGATCCCGCCGAAATTGTTTCTGCTGAAATAAAAAACAACAAACAGACAAGTATCAATCAACTAATTAAAAATGACAGCTCTAACAAGAACATAGCTTTTCATCCACCTTGCACCTTGCAACACGGCATGAAAATAAATAACTTGATTGAACCCATCTTGAGCGAATGCGGTTTTTTAGTAAATTCGTTTAAAGACAGACACTTATGTTGTGGTTCGGCGGGCACATACTCTATTACCCAGAAAGAACTGTCACAACAATTGTTGTCGAATAAGCTGAAAAATATAAACAAAATCAAACCTGAAATCATCGTTACTGCAAACATCGGCTGCCAGTTACATTTGCAGAGTGGTACTGATACGCCGGTCAAACACTGGCTGGAGTTATTGTTATAAACTTCAATTATTCCACTAACCGCTGTAAAGATCGCGGAACAAGATTCCGCTCCTACACACACTCACCCGTAGGAGCGGAATCTTGTTCCGCGATGAATTCACCACCTAACTCCTTGCAAATAGCAAAATCACCAAAATATAACCTTAATTCTAGTAAGTAGTTGAATTCACTTATTTCTGGCACAATAGCGCCCTTAATTTTATTCAGGCAAAGGTCAAAATCATGAGCATCACTTCATTTAACCCACCCGTTCGCACTTTGATGGGCCCTGGTCCTTCTGATGTACATCCACGCGTAACAGGCGCTATGGCTCGCCCCTGCATCGGCCACCTTGATCCTGCTTTTGTCGGCATGATGGACGAAGTAAAAACCATGCTGCAGTATGCATTCCAGACTAAAAACCAGCTCACCATTCCTGTTTCAGCACCCGGTTCTGCCGGGATGGAAGCCACTTTCCAGAATCTGCTGGAACATGGTGATAAAGCCATCGTTTGCCAGAATGGCGTATTTGGCGGTCGTATGAAAGAGGTTGTCGAACGCTGCGGGGCAACCGCCATCATGGTAGAGGACGACTGGGGCAAACCGGTTGACCCACATAAAGTAGAAGATGCATTCAAAGCCAACCCGGATGCCAAGCTGCTGGCCTTTGTCCACGCTGAGACCTCAACCGGTGCGCGCTCCGATGCTGAAACACTAAGTGCCATCGCACACCATCATGACGCACTGGTACTGGTTGACGCGGTAACTTCATTAGGTGGCAGCGAATTACGTGTTGATGACTGGGGCATCGATGCCATCTATTCAGGCTCACAAAAATGTCTTTCCTGCACACCGGGAATTTCCCCCGTCAGCTTCAGTGATCGTGCGATAGAAATCATTACCAGTCGTAAAACCAGGGTGCAGAGCTGGTTCCTTGATACCAATCTGGTCATGGGCTACTGGGGAGAAAGTGCCAAACGCACCTATCATCACACAGCACCGGTAAATGCTTTATACGCCTTACACGAATCACTGGTGATGCTGCAAGATGAAGGGTTAGAAAACGCCTGGGCTCGACACACTAAAAATCACATGGTTCTACGCGCTGGTCTTGAAGCCATGGGACTATCATTTATCGTTGATGAAGAATATCGTTTACCACAATTAAATTCAGTAACTATCCCGGACGGTATCGATGAAGCCGAAGTGCGCTCACGTCTACTAAACGAATTTAATTTAGAGATCGGTGCTGGCCTGGGTGCACTGGCTGGAAAAGTGTGGCGCATCGGCCTGATGGGACACAGCTCACGCGCGGAAAATATCTTCCTCTTCCTGTCATCACTGGAAGCAGTTCTCGATGAAATGGGTGCCGACATCAATACTGGTGCAGCATTATCTGCGGCAAAGGCTGCGTTGAAATAACAACCCGTCACATGTGATATAAAAAAGGCAGTGATTATTCACTGCCTTTTTATTTTATACACCAATATATTTTTACTGATTATTATAAATAATCAAACCTGCGCCAACAAAAATCATCAGACCTCCGACAAAAACACTCGCCGTCACATGCATCTGCCGGTAAAATAGATAAGCAAATAACACGACAAATACCGGATACGTCATCTCGATCAAACTTGCCAGTGTGGCATTTTTAGCACTGATTGCCAGGTAAACCATAACCTCACCAAACAGACCGATCAACCCCAGTGAAACGATAATCCACTGTTCTGAAGCAGGCAAGGTTTTAACCGTCTCTATATCATTGCTCACCGTTTTCAAAAACAACGGCATGACAAGCAATACCGGGATCATGCTCAACAAGATAATGCTGTACAGCGAAATCCGTTTTAATGCCATATCGACCAACGGATAATAGATTCCCCAGGTGATTGCTGCGCCTAATGCAGCGACGTACCATGGTATAAACATACAACCTCCACTGACTAAATCGTTTACCGGCAATTCGTTTGCTGATTATTAATTTCCGATTATCATTTTAAGCGGTAAGATAGCAATATGAAAATCTATCTGGTTGGTGGCGCAGTTCGTGATGAAATACTGGGCTACCCGTTTAAAGAAAAAGACTGGGTTGTTGTCGGCGTCACTGTCGACGACATGATCTCTGCCGGCTATCAACAAGTCGGTAAAGATTTTCCTGTTTTTTTACACCCTGAAACCAAAGAAGAGCATGCGCTCGCGCGCACCGAGAGAAAAACGGCCGCTGGTTACAAAGGCTTCGAAGTTCACGCATCACCTGACGTCACCCTCGAAGAAGACCTGATACGTCGCGACCTGACCATCAATGCTATCGCCAAAGATGACAATGGTGAATTCATCGATCCTTTCAACGGGATCGAGGACATCAAGAATAAGATATTACGACACGTGTCCGACGCCTTCGCCGAGGATCCTGTTCGCATCCTGCGGACCGCCCGTTTTATGGCACGTTATGCACACCTGGGATTCAGCGTAGCAGATGAGACCATGGACTTAATGAAAAACATGGTTATTGCAGGTGAAGTTGATGCACTGGTTCCTGAACGCGTCTGGCAGGAGATGGAAAAAGCACTGTCTGAAAAAACACCCGTACGTTTTATTGAAACCTTACGCGAGTGCGGCGCGCTAAAACGCATCATACCCGAGCTTGATTGCTTATGGGGCGTGCCACAACCTGAAGAACACCACCCTGAAATCGATACCGGAATTCACACCATGCTGGTTCTGGAGCAGGCATGCAAATTGAGTGAAGATCCGCAGGTACGTTTTGCTGCTCTAGTTCACGATCTTGGCAAAGGCTCTACACCGGAAAAAGACTGGCCACGGCATATAGATCACGAGTCACGTGGCGCAAAAATAGTCCTGGAGGTGTGCGACCGTATGCGCATACCTAATGAGTATCGTGACCTGGCAGAACGCACGGCACGGTTTCACCTGCATTACCATCGGGCGCTTGAACTAAAACCAGCCACTGTGGTTAAGACACTGGTGCAACTGGATGCATTCAGAAAGCCAACACGTTTTGAAAAATTTTTACTGGCTTCAGAAGCGGACGCTCGCGGTCGCCCGGGATATGAGAACATGGACTTCCCGCAAGGGGATTTCTTTCGCCAGGCATTCATTGCAGCAAGAGATATCGATGTTGATGAACTACGTAGTCTTGGTTTTGAAAATCAGAAGCTTGCAAATAAAATTACAGAAACACGTACAGACGCAATTAAAAAACTAAAAGACTCCTACAATTAAAGCTCAACTAAAAAACCTGTATTTATAAAATCATATCTTCTATCTTGAGCAGTGTATTTTTCACACTGGTCAAAGTAATAGAAAATCCTAATATAACACCTGATACATTAGCAACCATATCACCTAATTCAGCATAACGATTAGGATTAAAACTTTGTAAAAATTCAAATGCAAACCCCATAGAAATAAGAATGGCTGCGATCATATACCGTTGGGACTTGCCATGATAAATCTGTGCAAACCAGACCATCAAAGTGAAATAGGCGAACGCGTGGTACACCTTATCTTCATAGGGGAAATGTAACCCGGTATCTACAGGGTCACTCGTTAATGATAAAAATACCACCAGAGCGACCAAAGCATAACCAATAACCAGCCATAAAGAACGTAATCTCAGATCCGGAAAAGCTTTAACTAGCATAGTTATTAAATTTATTTACAAATAAATCGTTAATAGAACGATACCTAACAATAAACGATACATCACAAACGGTGTCATACCAATACGATCTAACAGCTTCAAGAAAAAATGAATACAAAGATATGCGCTTACCGCTGAAATTAACGCGCCGATAATCAGATCATTCACATCATTAATACTGGCAACTTTTAGATAATCCAGTGTTTCTACCCCGCCGGCTAAAACGATTACCGGTATCGATAACAAAAACGAGAACCGTGCCGCTGCCGGCGCAGTCAAACCAAGCATCAGACCTGCTGTGATAGTAATTCCTGAACGCGACGTACCTGGAATCAATGCGATAGCCTGTGCACAACCTATAACAATAATGTCTTTCCATGTCATTGTATGCTCATCCCGATGTCGTTTACCTGACCAATCGGCATACCACAGTAAAAAACCAAAGATGATCGTAGTAGCAGCGATAACTAATGGCGTTCGTAAATTTTCACTTATGATATCTTTAAACAATAATCCGGCAAGACCAACAGGGATTGTGCCTATGAGCACACCCCATGCCAATTTGCTGTCTTCTGTATGCATGCCCTTCAATGAAGAAAACCACGCAAAAAACATTTTATTAATTTCTTTTCTGAAATATATAACAACGGCGCTCAACGTACCCACATGTACTGCCACATCAAATGCCAGCCCCTGGTCGGGCCAATCTGTTAGATAAGGCACTAGAATCAAATGGGCCGAACTTGAAATAGGGAGAAACTCCGTTAGTCCCTGCACTAGTGCTAAAACAATAATTTGTAAAATATCCATGTAAAGCCTTATTAAATATATAAATACATGTAGGAGCGGACTGCTTTATTAGTAGCGTGTTCCGCGATTGTTATTATATGCAGGCAAATCGCGGAACAGGATTCCGCTCCTACAAAAAATTAATCAAAGACGATTCCTCAGATCCAGCATCGAGAACCCCGTTATCGGTTCATCATAGTTTTTCGTCAACGCCATCACCTTAAAACGATCACCCATCTCGGATGGCAATGTTAAAGTCTTTATTTGCTGCGACAATTTAACTTGTTCCTGCACATCGTCTGTCACTTGTTCTGCATGCAATTCAGACAAACCATTTGCTAATAAAAATGCCGCCTGTGTAGTATAGCCTGAAATCTCCATTCCTAAATCAACTGCACTATAAGCCACATCGGTAAAATTCACGAATGCCGTAATATCCTGCAACCCGGGCCACCATAAAAAATTGTCATGTGCACGATGCTGGTAATAACACATCAAAGTACCATCGACGCGATCGGGATGGTAGTACTCCTTCTCGTTATACCCATAATCGATCAACAAGATAACCAGGTTTTTAATCTCACACTCAAGTGCAGATAGCCAACCACTTATTGCAGGATTATATTCTGAGCAATAATTATTTGAATATTCAATATTGCTGCGTTGCTGAATGGCGGACACTTTTTCCACCACTTCATCATCAGCAGTAATGTAACGCGAGACCAGGTCGCCATTATCTAGCCCTACTACTAAGGTTTCAATTTGGTTATCCACCACTTTAAAACATTCGACAGGCATCGCGTCGAGCACTTCATTGGCAACAACAACAGCATTCGTCATACCTTCAGGAAGATTATCAAGCCACTGCACAAACCCCAGCAGATGTGCGGCTTTATCTTTCAGAGCCTCTTTTTGCCTCTGCCTTAACTCGGCACTAAGTTCTAAAATAAAATATCTCTCTGGTAAAGAACCAAGTTTTTCCAACTGTAACAAAATATCGACAGCTAAAGCGCCGCTACCTGCACCGAATTCAATAACGAATACTTTTTCATTATTTATTTTTTTTAGATTTTTCAACACTTCAGACAACTGACTAGCAAGACACTGACCAAAAAGTGGAGATACTTCCGGTGAGGTAATGAAATCACCTTGCTGACCAAATTTTTGCAAGCCGCCGCTGTAATAACCTAAACCCGGTTCATACAGAGCAATATTCATAAAATCAGAAAAACGTATCCATCCATCACTACTATTACATGCAGCACGTACACATTGCTGCAACATTAAGCTACGTTCTTTTGCAGCTTCATCGGGCTCAGGAAGCGCATTACTACTGGTATCTATCAATGGTTCAACCGTATCGTGATATGTGAGAATATAGGTGCATCTGATCAATCAAATGCCGCATGACTAATGGACAATTCTAACGTAAATAACGCTACTGCAAAAACTGCCCTGATAACAGGTGGCTCGAAACGCATCGGTGCCGCAATCTCTCGCCTGCTACACCAGGCAGGATATAACGTTATTATTCATTACCGTTTATCAGAGCAGGCAGCAAATGAGTTAGCCAAGGAATTAAATGCACTTAGAGCCGACTCGGCCAAAGTCATCCAGGGTGACCTCAATAGTGAAACCATCTATAACCGCCTCATAGAGCAGGCCTATCAATGCTGGAATCGCCTTGATGTTCTGATAAACAATGCTTCCAGTTTTTATCCCACACCTGTTGGCTCTATAACGATGGATGACTGGCATAACCTGATCAACAGCAACATGAAGGCCCCTTTATTTCTTGCCCAGGCAGCAGCGCCTTATCTGAAACAAACACAGGGCAACATCATCAACATGATTGATGTCCACGGTCAGCGCCCGATGAAAGACCACCCTGTCTATTGTGCTGCCAAGGCAGGACTAGGCATGCTCACCATGTCGCTAGCAAAAGACCTCGGCCCTGATATCCGTGTTAATGGCGTTTCACCCGGCGCGATACTATGGCCAGAAAATGATATATCTGATCACACAAAAAAGCTTATATTGAAACGCACCTCTTTAAAAAGACCCGGTGAACCCCTGGATATAGCAAAGACCATCCTGTTTTTGATCAGGGATGCCAACTACATAACCGGCCAGATTATCTCCGTAGATGGTGGCCGCAGCATCTATATATAATGAAAGGAAAAAATCACCAGCAAGATTTTATCTCACGCGCTGGTACAGCTATGACTATTGCTGCCTGGTTGATATTTTTAGCCATTCTCTTCGGTGTATTTGACTACCTGACCTCGCAACGCAACAATCCAAACCAGAACATCGTAACTGCGGTCAACGGACTTAAAAAAGAAATAATTCTACAAAGAAATGCTTATGGGCACTATGTCGCTAATGGAGCAATAAACGGCGAAGACGTTGTTTTCTTACTGGACACCGGTGCGACAGAAGTGGCCATTACCGAATCACTAGCCAATAAAATCGGCTTGATCAAAGGAAGTGAATTCATGGTAAAAACAGCCAACGGCAATGCAAAAGCTTATCGGACCCATCTGAACAGTGTCGCCATAGGTGATATTGTGCGTTACGACTTAAACGCCACTATCCTCACCAATATGGTAGGCGATGAAGTACTGCTGGGCATGAATTTTCTCAAACATTTTGAGATTATTCAAAAAGGCAAAACACTGACGATTAGGCAATAAAGACTCTACACCTTATTTTTTCAGAGGAAATGTCTGGAACATCTTAGCGATAACACGTGTTATACGTTCCTTACGCTGCTCCACTGGCATATCAAATTTAACGCCGACCTGCGCGGCCGAACGCCAGATAATGCTACCTGATCTATTTTCAAACACATAAATAATCAATGAGCCTTTTTCTATATTGGCATCGTTATCAGGTATCTGCGAAATTCCCGGCAATAATCCATAACGCCGAATGATGGCCGAATCATCCAGTGATGACTCGAGTGCTGCAGTATAAGCAATCGAATACCTTGCGCCATTGACCGAGTCAACAAATATCATTTCTTGCCGCTTGATATTTTTAACGATTTCTTTTTCGATCAACGGTTTAACCGATGCATCTGCCAAACGTTCATCTTCATAGAAATGCACAGCCTCTGGTAACCATGCGAAAGTGGATTCTCTCATGACAGAAACATTTGGATCACCGACAGAAACAACAGCGGTTTCCGAAAAACTCATCGTCGGAGACTCTCTTGTTTCCGTCACGCAAGACATGACTGACACGGAAGTAGTAACAACAATTAAAATCTTTAGAACTTGCTTAATGATAGCTGGCCTTTCTTATCCTGTAATTTTTATTATATTTATGTGTTAAATATATATATTAATTCAAAAATTAATTTGTTTCATCACCCTGCTTGTAAGTTTCCGGTAATGTTTTGACATGCAAGTCCCGTTGCGGAAAAGGGATCTCTATA
>DAOWFN010000037.1 GCA_030637945.1 Gammaproteobacteria bacterium | reverse complement strand
TTCAATGAATGGCGCCTACAAAGTCCTTACCTATATCCATGTAGGCAACGTACCCTATGCAGACCTACTATTTACAATATCTAAATATTTAAAATAAATTCATCTTCGCGTCTTTTGCGTTCTTCGCGGACTAATACTTTTCCATTTTTTCCAGTGGAAACAAAAGATCGAAAACAGCTAATCAATGCTTCTGTATATTTTGCTGCCACCACAACTCAAGTGCAGCCAGATGCCAGAGCTTACTGCCCTGCAGCCGAGTGTGATAACTCTCAGGATCAGCCAGTAATTTTTCAACATAAGCGCCATTGTACAAACCGCGCTGCTTCGCACCATCTGATAACAATATTTCTTTCATAAAATCGAGAAAGTCACCCCGCACATATTTTAATGCCGGCATTGGAAAATATGCTTTACTACGATTCACTACACTGTCGGGCAAAAAACCGCGCGACAATTCTTTTAATACATGTTTGCCGCCATTGGGTAATTTCATTTCTGGTGGCATCGAGGCGGCGAGTTCAATCAGTTGCGTATCAAGAAACGGTACACGTGCTTCAAGCCCCCACGCCATGGTCATATTATCAACACGCTTAACCGGGTCATCGACGATCAATGTACTTACGTCCACCGCCATAACACGATCGATATACTCATCAGCTTCGACCTCATCGAGCAGGTCCTGCATCAGCTCTGAAGTAACATCACCCATATGGAAACGTTTATCAACGGTTTGCAGATATTCGTCATGGTCGCGATCAAAGTATTCATCTGAAAAACGGTTAATACCTTTTGTAATCGAACGATGCATGCGTGGGTACCAGAAGTAACCACCGAACACTTCATCGGCACCCTGGCCGCTCTGCACAACTTTTACTTCTTTAGAAACCACCTCGGACAATAGATAAAAAGCAATAGCATCCTGACCAAACATTGGTTCAGCCATGTTTGCGAACGCTTCTGGCAGGCGCGGTAAAACCTGATCATTCGGCACCATCAACTGATGATGTTCGGTTTCAAATTTTTCTGCGACCGCATCAGAATATTCAAACTCGTTGCCTTTTTCTTCCGGTGCATCTTCAAAGCCGACAGAAAATGTCTTTAACCCTTTCTGTCCCGCTTCTGCCAATAGTCCGACCAATAAACTCGAATCGATACCACCGGATAACAATACACCCACAGGCACATCAGCAATCTTTACGCGTTTTTCAACGGCTCTTCTTAACTCATCATGTACCGCTACAATCCAGTCCTGTTCTGTCATCCTGGTATCAGGACGTTTTGCTGTTAATGACCAGTAGCGTTTTTCTTCGACGCTGCCATTGGTATCGATCAGCATGTAATGCGCTGGTTTTACTTTTCTTATGCCATTGATAATCGTACGTGGCGCCGGAACGACCGCATGCAAACTAAACAGGTTATGTAATGCAAACGCATCAATCGATGTATCTATTTTCTCTCCAGCATATATTATTGCCTGAGTATTTGAAGCGAATAACAGGCGCTCTGGTGTTTGTGAATAATATAACGGTTTAATACCGGAACGATCTCGCGCTAACAAGGTTCTCTGTTTTTTCTCATCCCATATCGCAATAGCAAACATGCCTTGTAAACGCGCCACACAGCTTTCACCCCACTCTATGTAAGCACGAAGAATAACTTCAGTATCACCTGTTGATTTAAACTGATGACCTAGCCCCTGCAACTCTTTTCTTAAATCAGGGTAATTATATATCGTGCCATTAAAAACCAGTACAACTTTAGCCTCTGCATCAACCATCGGTTGCGCTGCTTTATCGGACAGATCAATAATTGCCAGACGGCGGTGCCCCAATGCGATCGGCGCTTTAATATATGTACCTTCTGAATCGGGTCCACGCTTTTGTAATTTTTCCTTCATACGCTCAATAACCTGCCGCTCCAGCGGCTGACTATCAAACCTTAATTCACCACATATTCCACACATAAGTTTTCACATATATTTTTGTAGGCCGGCATAAGCAATAGCGTTGCCGGCAAATACAGACACGTCAGCAAAGTATCCGCATCCTGCTAACTCCTTAACCTACGTCCATGCAGGCAACGCTATCACTTATGCTGACCTACTTTTTAACTTCCCTTTATCCGTAGCCACCACCACCCGCTGTCGTTATACAAACTTTGTCGCCTGCAACCACATGAAACGATTGTTTAGCTGAAAGTTTTGTTCGATTTAATGTGTTAACCCCTACGCTAGCGCTTCCTTTTGTCGACAATCCCCAAGGCTGATGTTTTCTTCTTTCTGACAAAATAGTCACTTGTGCTGGCGCCAGAAATTCATATTCACGAGTCAAACCCTCGCCGCCGTGATGCAACCCTTTGCCCGCTGAATCCTGACGGATCTGATAGCAAGTCACACGTAACGGGTATTTCATTTCCAAGGCTTCAATCGGTGTATTCAATGTATTTGTCATATGCGTCTGCACCGCATCAAGACCATCGGCAATCGCACTTGCCCCCATACCGCCACCGATGGTTTCATAATAATCCCAGCCTGCATCACTCTCGTCTCCGACGTAACCCATGGCCAGATTATTCATGCTGCCATGACTGGCTGCCGGAATTTTTTCAGGCAAAGCTTTCGCCAACGCTCCCAGGATAACATCTACAATTCGCGTACTTGTCTCTACATTACCAGCAGCAACGGCTGCGGGAAAACAAGCATTCACCACACTTTGTTCCGGCGCAAGAATAGTTATATTTTGAAAACTGCCTGCGCAGGCTGGGGTCTGTGGTGGCATTAAACAACGAAAAACATAATATACAGCTGCAGCTGTTACCGACAGCGGGCAATTAATGTTGCCCGCGACTTGATGATCGCTACCTGCAAAATCAACAGTGATGTGGTTTGAATCAAAAGTGATCCTGGTTTTGATTACGATATCGCTATTTCCCTGACCATCATCATCCAGCACGTCAGAAAAACTATAATCACCATCAGCAATGTCTGTCAGACTGTTTCTAGCCAAAATCGCAGCATAATCATTTAAATACTGCAGGCTTGCCAGATAGTTATTTGCTCCCATCTTCGCTATTAATGCCTCTAAACGCATCAATCCTCGTCGATTTGCAGCTATTTGAGCGATAAAGTCACCAGCAGACTCCTGTGGATTGCGCATCTTTTCCATTAAATGGGCAAAATAGCGCTGCTCTATCCCATCATTTTTAACAATTAGTGCAGGCTCGATAATTAACCCTTCTTCTATCAAATTTGATGATAAGGGCATAGAACCCGGTGTTTCGGAACCGATATCAGCATGATGGGCGCGGTTAGCGACAAACCCGATTAATTTAGCATTAATGAACAATGGTGCGATCAGCGTCACATCAGGCAAATGCGTGCCACCTTTATAAGGATCGTTAAGCACGATCATATCGCCCGCAGACCAGTTTATTGTGGCAACCACATCACGCATGGCAAATGCCATACTGCCCAGGTGTACCGGTATATGTGCAGCTTGCGCACACAATTCGCCAGTTGCATCAAAAATTGCACAGGAATAATCCAGGCGATCACGTATATTGGGGGAAAAAGCCGATTTTTGCAGGGTCGCACCCATTTCTCCACAGATCGCATCAATTCGATTGGAAAATATACTTAAACCGATAGCATCCACAAATAAATCCTGTTAAAACATTGGCGGAAATAACCCATAAAAAATATGGAATATATTGTTTTTATTAAGAAAATTTTACTAAAAATTCTAAATTAGAGTTGCATTATACACGCGACTGCCCTATCGTTAGCGCCCAGCAGAAAAGCAGAAAAAAACTATCGTCTTACTTTAAAAAATTCAGGGGAATTATGATGAATCCACTATTATCAATCAAAGGCACTATAGCCGTTGGTTTTATCCTGGCTCTAGCCGTAGCATTTGGCATGGGCA
>DAOWFN010000210.1 GCA_030637945.1 Gammaproteobacteria bacterium | reverse complement strand
ATGGCACTGATGAGTGCCGGCGAATACGGTTAACGCGACACCCGTGACGTAGAAATTCGTTTACGGAGAATGGAAGCACGCCCTACAGCAACACAATGTATCGATTGCAAGAGTCTTGACGAGATCAAAGAGAAACAGACACGCGGTAAGTAATAATAACTGCTAGTTTGAATCTACAAAGAGCCGATTTTATATCGGCTTTTTTGTTGCCAGTCTTTAAATAGTATTAATAATTTATACAATAATGGTAATAAATCACCGCTCATTTTTATTTTATAGGTGCGAATAAATTGTAGGGAACAATTTTTCACGTAATCCCCGGAGGGCTTCTACATGGATGTAGATGTTAGGGTAACGCAGGAGCTGTTACCGAGTAAAGCATATGGATATGCTGAATAATTTATTCGCACAGCGGAGTTAATATATGCGTTCGTCGTGCGAATGAATTCGCACCTACTTTAGTCCGTACTACCCGGTTGCACTTATTTGCAGATACAATAGATCGATATGGGCACAAATAATTCAAAAAACTATATAGGACGCTTCGCCCCCTCCCCGACCGGCCCCGTCCATTACGGAACGTTAGTTGCAGCAGTCGGCAGTTATCTACAGGCAAAAAAAAATAATGGAGAATGGTTAATACGTATGGAAGATGTGGATACCCTGCGTAAAGTTGATGGTGCTGATAACGGTATCCTGCGCACGCTTGAAAGTTTTGGCTTTGAATGGAACGGCGAAGTTCTCTATCAGACAAAACAGATCGAATACTATGAACAGGCTTTAGAAAAACTCATTTCCCAATCGATGGTCTTCCCATGTCTGTGCTCGCGAAAACAATTGAGCAAAACAGACAGCAAGCTTTACCCTGGTACTTGTCGGCAGCGATCTCTATCCGAAAAAAAAGAACATGCATTACGAATCCTGAGCCAGGATATCGACATCAAATTTAATGATGCCGTGATGGGCAGCCATTCACAAAATATCGAACAGCAGTGCGGTGATTTTATTATCAAACGTCGTGACGGTTTATTTGCTTATCAATTAGCCGTTGTTGTCGATGATGCCATGCAAGATATTACCGAGGTTGTGCGTGGCACTGACCTGCTCGACTCCACACCCAGACAAATTTATCTGCAGCAGTTACTCAACTATTCAACACCAGTATATTGTCATTTGCCACTTGCTATTGATAACTTTGGAAATAAAATAAGCAAGTCGGAAGGTGCACCAAAAGTTGATATTAAAAACAAAGAAAAATTATTAATCAAGACACTGAATTTTCTTGGCCAACAGCCACCAGATGACCTCGTAGAATCTCACATAGATGACATTTGGTTATGGGCGATAAAACATTGGGAAATTAAACGTATTCCTAAAGTGGAAAAACGCAAGGCATTATAAATACATAATTATCAATTAGTTATAAACTATAGTTAATGTAAGTTATAAATATAAAAACTATCGAAATTTTCACTTACACAGTGTATGCTAGATAAAAAATTTAACCCGCTAAGTAGAGGAAGCTATCGTGTCAGGTATTGAAATAAATTCCGTCTTAACCGAAAACCGTTTGTTTGAACCCAGTGCCGAATTCACGGCAAAGGCACGAATAAAAAGCGATGACTTAAAAGCTCTGTACCAGCAAGCCGAAGAAGACTATGAAGGTTTCTGGGCAAACCAGGCCAAGCAACACATTGACTGGCACACCCCTTTCACTAGAACACTGGATGACTCTCAGGCGCCATACTTCAAATGGTTTACCGACGGCAGCATGAATGTCAGTTACAACTGCATCGATCGTCATCTGGAAAACAAAGCTGAAAAAACAGCGATAATATTCGAAGGCGAAGGTGGTGATGTTCAACACATCAGTTATCAACAATTACACGATGATGTTTGCCGGTTCGCCAACGCCTTAAAAATAAAAGGCATACAGAAAGGTGACCGTGTTGTCATCTACATGCCGATGGTTCCTGAGGCCGTCGTTGCAATGCAGGCCTGTGCTCGTATCGGCGCAATACATTCAGTTGTGTTTGGCGGATTCTCTGCCGAGTCATTACGTGATCGTATCGAAGACGCACAAGCTGTCATGCTGATCACCGCAGACGGCGGCACACGCGGCGGAAAAATAGTCGAATTGAAAGAAGCTGCAGACAAAGCATTAAACAATGGCTGCGATAGCATTAAACATGTCATCGTACTAAAGCGCAGCGGTCAAAAAATTAATATGCAGGATAACCGAGATACATGGTGGTCTGATGCCGTCGCCGATCAAAGTACCACCTGCATACCAGAGTGGGTCAATGCAGAAGACCCACTGTTTTTGCTCTACACTTCAGGCTCCACAGGCAAACCAAAAGGCATCCAACATTCCAGCGCAGGTTATCTGCTCAACGCCATTATCACCAACCTGTGGGTTTTTGATCTACAGGATCACGATATTTTCTGGTGCACAGCCGATGTTGGCTGGATTACCGGTCACACCTATGTTGCCTATGGTCCGTTGGCTGCTGGCGCAACCATCGTCATGTACGAAGGCGCACCTGTTATCCCCGATGCAGGACGATTCTGGAAAATGTGCGAACAACACAAGGTCACAATTTTTTATACTGCACCGACTGCCATCCGCGCCTTGATGAAATTCGGTGACGACCTGCCAAATCAATACGATCTGTCATCGATACGTTTACTCGGCACCGTAGGCGAACCGATCAATCCTGAAGCATGGATGTGGTATCACACCGTGATAGGTAAAGAACACTGCCCTATCGTCGATACCTGGTGGCAGACAGAGACCGGTGCAAATGTACTCACTCCTATTCCTGGAGTCACTGCAACCAAGCCTGGTTCCTGCACACTGGCACTTCCAGGTATGGACGTTGATGTTGTTAATGAAGAAGGTGAATCGATCACAGAAGCCAATACAGGCGGTTACCTGGTCATCAAGAAACCATGGCCTTCAATGCTAAGAACCATCTGGGGTGATGACCAGCGATACATCGACACCTACTTCCCCAAGTTTGATGGAAAATACTATCTGGCGGGTGACAGTGCTCGCCGTGATGAAGATGGTTACTTCTGGATTATGGGACGCATCGATGATGTGTTAAATGTCGCCGGCCATCGCCTTGGCACCATGGAAGTAGAATCTGCGCTGGTTGCAAACAGTGCCGTTGTCGAAGCGGCCGTTGTTGGTCGACCACATGATGTTAAAGGAGAAGCCATCGTCGCTTTTGTTATCTGCAAAGGTGATCGCCCTGTCGGTGAAGAAGCTGAAAAGATGGCCGCTGACCTACGTAACTGGGTGGGTGAACAGATTGGCCCTATCGCAAAACCCGACGATATTCGCTTTGCTGATGGCTTGCCCAAGACACGTTCCGGTAAGATCATGCGTCGCTTATTAAGAACCATCGCAGCAGGTGAGGAGATCACTTCGGACACTTCAACACTTGAAAATGAAGCGGTTGTCGCACAGCTACAGGGGGAAGCATAAACTTGCTTTTCGATGAGAGATAAAATATTTCAATATCTAGGTGTAGAAACCTACCGGGTTGGACATACCGAAAAGCTGGTTTCTGCGCTGGGTGCATTTTTGGAATATTGCTGGTTTTTTATACCAGCACATATTTCCTGCACGGCACTTCATCTTATTTAATCGTCGCTTCCATGGGAGCATCAGCAGTTTTGCTCTTTGCTGTACCACATGGGCCGCTATCACAACCCTGGTCCCTCATCGGCGGCCACCTTGTCTCTGCAGCCATCGGCGTCAGCTGTGCTAAATTTATACCGGACATATTTATTGCGGCACCCCTTGCTGTCGGTCTGGCCGTCGGTATTATGTATTACCTTCATTGTATACATCCACCGGGCGGCGCAACCGCTCTATCGGCCGTTGTCGGCGGCAGCGCCGTACATGAGCTGGGTTATCAATTTATATTAACCCCCGTCCTGATCAATGTAATCGCAATAATCAGCGTCGCTATCAGTTTTAATTATTTCTTTAAATGGCGACGCTACCCGGTATACCTCGCGCAAAAATATGCATCTGCAAACAAAACTAAATCTACAGACACGTATGGCGCTATCACACATGAAGACTTTGTTTATGCACTGAGTGAATTCGAATCATTTATTGATATCTCAGAAAATGATCTGCTGAAAATTTATGAACTGGTTACACACCGTCATAACAGAGAAACGATCCAGTACCAGAACTTACAACATGGGCATTATTACAGTAACGGTGAACACGGTGACCTTTGGGCTGTTCGCCAGATTGTAGACTGGGCTGAGACAAACGATTCTGGAGAAGAAAAACTCATCTACAAAATCATTGCAGGAAACAATAGACGCAGCTCAGGCGTAATGACAAAAAACGAATTTTCAAGATGGGCCAAATATGAAGTAACTCGTGACGAAGGAAACTGGCATCGAGTAAATGAAGCAGAATGAAACTTCATATTAAAGTCATCCCTTCATCATCAAAGGATTGTATTACAGGTTGGTTAGCAGACAGCCTCAAGATAAAAGTAAAAGCACCACCCGAAAAAGGCAAAGCAAATAAAGCCGTCATCAAAGTGTTGGAAAAATCACTTTCCCTGCCTAAAGGTAGCGTCAATATCGAAAGCGGATTGACCTCATGTAAAAAAATAATAGAGATAAACGCTGTTGACGACAACATTATTACAAACAAATTAGAACAGATACTTAAGAAGTAATCACAAGCTATAACTTCTAAATAAATAGATATAATTCAAATAGTTATTTAATATACTTAATTCTATTTATAATAAATAACATTGCCTTTAATTGTTCTCGGCAGTAGAATATTTTCTATTACAGGTGCGTTTATGTCAGCTATACTTTTCGATCTTGACGGCGTGTTGTACGAAGGTGACAAAGCCTTGTCCGGTGCTGCCGCTGCTGTTAACTGGTTTATAGAAAAAAATATCCCTCACCT
>DAOWFN010000050.1 GCA_030637945.1 Gammaproteobacteria bacterium | reverse complement strand
TGATGAACAGGCGGATTTTATAAAATACCGGATGCACGTCCACGACAAGATTAGAGATACCCCTTATGAAGCTGTTTCAAAAGAACAGGCACTACACTCTATAGAATAAAAATTGACTGCGGCGGACTCCCTTGTGCCTGAGTTATACACAAGGTACAAGATATAGCGAGCAACTCAGAAAACGACTAACTTGCCTCACATTGATAACTAACACCCTAAAGACACTACTATAACTTAATGTTTTATATGAAAACATAAGAAACTCTGAGAATATTACCAAAATCATCGTTATCATGGCAGGTCGAATACTTAACATTCACAGGTTTTTAATCCACAGAGTTATCCACAGGAAACATGAACAAGCTGTGCGTAAACAATCAAGTCTGCGCACGAAACTATAAGTTGACCGCATCATTTAATAACATTAACGACTGTAAGTTAAATTACTTGCTTTTGAGTGTCGGCTGACAATCTAAGCAGACTTTAGAATAATTATGCCGACAGGGGGAAAACGGCCAGGAACGGACTTATAAACAAAAACAATTTTATCCACAGATGAACACAGATAAACACAGATATTTTTTTAGCTTTCGCCTACAGCGAAGCTCACAACAAACATTTTTATCTGTGTTTATCTGCGTTCATCTGTGGAAAAATATATTGTTTTAGTTGTCTGCTCTGGGTCGAATTTTCGCCTTCAATGATGTTTCCCCAAGGTCGGCCTGTGGTGATTCAGGCTTTAAAATCATAAATAACTATCAAATGTAGCCATGCTTATGGGTTTAAACAAACTTTACTCTGCATCCTTTAGCTCAAGACCTTTATTATGGGTCTCATTAATACGTTTTAACAGGTATCTGAAAGGAACCATCTCTTGATGATAATTTTTCATTAAAGCGACATAAGGAAGATCACCGGTAGCAAACTCATAACTACCATCTTTCATTGATTCATATACTGCCTTTAAACACCCTTCGAGCTCGTCAACCAGTGCACGTCCTTCAGACATAAACTCCTCATCAAACTCAATTGCCTGACGCAGATCGAATACCTCATCGAGAGCCTGCTTGATCATATCAACGTATTCTTCTGTCGTATGAGCGCGAACAATTTTATTACTACTTAACATGATTACCTCTTAATTTAATATTTTGCGAATGCATCAGAATACGCTTAATCAGAACTCCCTTAACGTTGTCGACGGCATCTACCCTGAAACTGCACGACTGACTGAATAATTTCACCGTACGGCAAATCATCAAGTGAGCCAAACCGGCCGACCACCTCATTTACAATCCCGTTAATATCATCAATCAACGGGGCTTCCTGATCCTCTGCCTCTGCGTCGATCAATTTTACCAGACCAATAACACCACCAACTTGTACACGAATCTCCATGTTATGCGGTAGCGGACCATCAATATCGTGCAACTTAAGAACAAATACTGACTTTTTTCTTAATTTTTGCAGAAGTTCACTACATTTTAATGATGATTCAATGTCTTTGCATGAATACCCTTCGCGATCAGCAAG
This sequence comes from Gammaproteobacteria bacterium, assembly GCA_030637945.1. Taxonomy (GTDB): domain Bacteria; phylum Pseudomonadota; class Gammaproteobacteria; order SZUA-229; family SZUA-229. Next base: position 1,653 of record DAOWFN010000050.1, on the reverse strand, counting down.
GCAAAAATGCCTGGATAAGCGGCATTTTGCCCGATGGTTCGTTAACGCTTTTTCAAAAACACAACGTACCGATGCCAGCTCGTTGTAGGTCGATTTATATTCGTCCTCTTCCATAACCGCTGATCAGGCTTATTTTTCGTGCTCCATCACGATCGGTTTTTCACGATATGCCAGTAACTGCTCCTCTGCGAGCAGCTGGTTCTCTGCAAACATCACTTTTATCTGAGTTGTATCGTCTTTATCCAGCTCTGCCCGTTGGCTCTTGGCAAAGTTTTTGGCATCGCGAAACGATTCATAGTCGTCAATTAATTCTAAATTTTTAACTAGTTCCATGCCTTCCGGTGAAGACATCTTAAATACGTAATAAGGCATAAGCTTATCTCTATGATCTTGTCTCTAAATTGGTTTAATACTGTCTCAATCCACCGCCAGATTTGTTAAACTTGCCACTTCAGGTTCATTTAATCCAGCGGGATGTAATAGCCATATTATACCGATAGCTCAGACACACGAAAACATCACATTATGAGTACAGAATTTCACTCCAAAGAACATCAGATCCTGACCACCATACGTAAAGTATTATCCGCGGTAGCGCGTGATACCACGCCACCGCCCGGCCGACCGCACCCATTAAGACCGCAAACAATCGATGACTTAAAACAATGTTTTTTATTGATCACTGCCCGCGAGAAAGAAATTATCGAAGCGGCGGGCGGCAAGATGAACAAACGTCCTCGATATACCGATGAGCCAAAGACCTCACAAGTTGTGCCATTCACCAAACCTAAAGACAAAAAATAACGCCTCATTCAAGCTTATACCCACGGCAACAGAATTTGGTAAATAGCTGAGGACAACGCGCTTTTCGACTACACTATTTAGGTAAGAGTCAGAACAGGTTTACCGAGATGAGCGAACAATTGTTTGATGTCGTATTCTTCGGCATATTACAAACGGGTAGAGACAAGGAAACGGTCATGCAGAATATGGCCGCAATGTTTAAAACAGACGTCAATAAACTGGCACCTTACTTTGCCGGTGGACGCAAAGTAATCAAGGGAAACGTTGCTGCTGACACCGCTGAAAAATATCAGGCAGCACTTGAGAACGTGGGTCTTGTAATCAAAGTTGAGCCCTGCGACGTAGAGCAGGATGCAGTTCAATCAGACAACCAACAGAGCACAGAAGATAAACCTCAAGATTCGACTCGATCCGACGATGCCAAAACTAACACTGGTGACATGACTATCGCTCCGGTGGGCGCCGACGTAATCGAAAATCCGATAGAGGTTCCTGCACAAAAAATTGGCGATATAAGCGATGTCACCATGGCCGAAGAAGGTGCCGATGTCATCGAAAACCCCGTCACAATACCCGCACAGAAGATAGAAGACATCAGCGGTATCACCATAGCGGAAGTAGGCAGCGATGTGCTCGAACACCCCGTAGAAGTCATCGCTCAGAAAATCGACGAACTCTCTGATATTACACTGGCCGAAGCGGGGGCCGATATCATCGAAAGTCCTAAACCAGAAGAAAAAACCGATATCCCTGATACCAGCGGACTGTCGTTGAACGAAGAAGTAGAACGATAAAGCTGATTATTGTTTACTATCGTTCAGCTGCATAAGTCTATACATACCTGCCAGC
>DAOWFN010000164.1 GCA_030637945.1 Gammaproteobacteria bacterium | reverse complement strand
GGTCCAGACATAATGGTACGCAAGGCCGAGCTTGTTAACTGTCAGTTTTTGAAAGTAGGCGCAACTGTTGAGTTTGAATGTCACACAGGTAAACAGGGACTAATCGCCAAAAACGTCAAGCTTTCGCATCAAAAAGGATCAAACAGTCCACATAAAGAAAATCGGAGTCCTAAGGCATTTCGTTTTGGTGTCATGACTTAGATTGAAATTTTATGGCAGGATTGGAAGGTGGTGACTTCGTCATTAAGTGATGAACACACAGATCAAAACGCAGTAATCTGATGTCTAAAAGATCCTACCAAAAGCAGCTTCCACTTTTTGTCGCAGTTGAGCCTGGCTTTGAAGGTCCGCATCTGGCAGTACTCAAAAGTTAAACAAAAAATCTTGTGGGTCTGCTTTCAGTACATTTCGCTCATTGCATTAAGCATGTTGAATGTCGCATTTGGGTCGGCAACGGACACCAAAGCCATCTTACGGATTAGCGGTTACAACTAAAATATACCTTCCGTGCTGACAAACAATTAAATTACCTGGCTTCCTGTATCGACGGCCACGAATGGATTACCGCCTGTATTAAAGTCGCTAACGGTATCGCGAAGAACACACCCCAAACGCCCCAGAGCCCACCAAAGAACAGCACGGCAATAATAATTGCGGCTGGATGCATGTTCACAACTTCCGAAAACAGCAGTGGTACGAGTATGTTACCGTCCATAAACTGCACCACGAGGTAGGCGACCATTAAATAAACAAAGTCACTGGTTCCACCCCACTGAAACCAGGCAATCATCGCCACAGGGATGGTGACTGCAACTGCACCGACATAAGGAATGATGACAGAAAGACCAACCAGCAGGCTCATGGTTGCCGCATAATTCATTCCCATAAATTTAAGTGGAATAAAGGTAGCAGCTCCTACGATAAAAACCTCAACCATTTTTCCACGGATATAGTTACCCATTTTGACATCAACTTCTTTCCAGACTGAATATGCCAGGCTACGGTCCTCAGGTAAAAATCGTCTGAACCACAATAAGATTTCTGCTTTATCCTTTAACAGGAAAAATACCAGTAACGGCACCACGATGAGATAGACCATCACCGTAAAAACGTCGACCGCAGATGACAGTGAAGCTGTAACCAGTGTCTGACCGACACCAACGAGCTCAGATGAAAAATTGCCAAGCATCTTTTCTATTTCCTGATCTGCGAATACGGGATATTTTTCCGGAATAGCAAGCAGCAGTTCCTGTACCTTATTTAATATTCGAGGAAAATCGACGATCAGCTGTGAGCCCTGGCTTATCACTAATGGCACCAGACCAAACAAAGTCAATGCTACAGCAGCAACAAACAAGGCATAACTAATCAGGAAAGCAGCAAATCTGGGGACACCTAGATTTCTTATCTTACAAACAAGTCCTTCCAGGATATAGGCAATAACGATACCGGCTATGACAGGTGTCAGTATCTTTCCCCAATACAAAATAAATATCCCACCAAACACCAAAATTGTGACCAGTATGATCGCCTGAGGGTCAGAAAAATGCTTTTCAAACCAGCCCTTCACTACATCGATCATTCTGTATCCTGGTCACTTTTTGTTAGCAGTTCTTTATAGGCGTCTTCAAACAGCACTTCCATTTCATCGATCACTTCGACCACATCACGGCCTTTCACCATATGATCCGTCATCAATGAAGATGCCGCCGAAAATACCGACATACTCTCGATCATATGATATTGAATTTTTAGACGTTTTACCGCCCCGACCACCGTCTCTTCTTCTGGCCTGGCGCTGTCTTCAGGCGGAGGAATTACCTGATTGATGGGATCAGCCTGAGCATATAAAAAATCCGCAAAATCGCACAGGCTTTTCTTACGCTCGTCATCCATGGCCTCATATAGACTGGTTAAATCCTGACTGCTTTTAATCATACTCATAGTAACTGCTCAGCAAACATGCACTAGCTCATGTTCTTACAAAATTCCTGCGCAAAACCAAGCAATTCATCGGCAGCACGTGATTTAAATTTATAACGTTGTCGCACAAATGAGAATGGACGTTCTAATTTAGGCAGCAACTCAATAGCCGTTAATGTGCCTAACTTTATTTCCTTCTCGATACTGGCACGAGAAACTATTGATATCCCCATACCTGCTTCAACCGCACCTTTGATTGCTTCTGGACTGCTCAGCTCGAAACATACATTCAACATGCTATCCGGGCTCTGTTGTGCGACGTAATTTGTGATAGCTTCTTGCGTACCTGAACCACTTTCGCGGCAGATGAACGGGTGATCAAGTATATCTTTTACATGTACTGCGGATTCTTTTGCCAGTACATGATTGTTAGGTGTAATAACGAGCAGCTGATCGACGCGGCACTGCTCAACGATTAGATTCTTATTATTTACCGAACCTTCGACGATAGCTAGATCAACCACGTTATTCTCGACCATGGCGATGATATCTTCCGAATTCGACTCTTTCAAACTAATATTTACATCAGGGTATTTAGCCTTAAATTCACCGATCAGCAATGGCAACATGTACTCGGCTATGGTGGTACTTGCACCTAAGGAAACACCACCACTGACATCACCGGTCATCTGGGTGATGCTATGACTCATGTCATCATACAACTTGAGGATGCGGTCAGCGTACATATAGACCTGCTTGCCCGCCTCGGTCAACGAGACTTTGTTATGCGTACGATCAAATAAGCGGGTATTAAACTGCTCTTCCAGCTGTCTTATCTGAAAAGTAACAGCCGGTTGCGTCATATGCAGTTGCTCCCCGGCCTTTGTAAAGTTGAGCAGGCGAGCTACAGTATGAAAAATTTTTAAGCGACGATCAGCCATATACCTAATGTATCCACAACACAAAAAAGAATGAAGGACCCAATACTTCTTTTAAATAGTTGTTTCCATGTTGATTTTACGTGTATTAACGACTATTTTAACAAATAATGCCTAAAAAATTCCTAAGCAATCCCACGCGGAATCCCTATGGTAACACCACATGCTCATCAATGGTTGAAAAACAGTTATGACGAATAAAACGCTTATCCCGCTCATATTTACAGCGTTAACCTGTCTGTTGTATCAAACACCGTTATATTCGGGTGTGTACAAATGGGCAGATGATAACGGTCTAATACATTACAGCGATCAACCAAACGAGCCGAATGCCAAAGAATTCACCGTCCAACAAATCGTCACCACCAAATCCCGCCCTATAAAAACAGATGATAAAAAGGATAAAAACGCCCCTGAAGTCGAAGGCACTGAACAAGCTATTCCTGAGACTGTAGAGCCTGAAGCAGCAAAGATATCAGCATCAGAAAAACGAAAACTATGTAATGAAGCAAAAAGCGACGTCTCGGCCATAGCCAGTCGTGGCCGTATGCGCGAAGTAAATGCAAAAGGCGAGTACGTCTACTTATCTGAAAAACAACTCCAGCAACGATTGTCTGCCGCCAAAAAGAAACAACGTGAATATTGCCGTTAAATACCACCTGATAATACCCGCTTAAATCTTTATATAGTCAATCAGACGATGCCTTATTTAGAAATTTCCACCAATACGACGATCAAAAACAGC
>DAOWFN010000060.1 GCA_030637945.1 Gammaproteobacteria bacterium | reverse complement strand
TATATTATCTCTGCGAGACCTGAAGCGTACAGATACAAGGCGTGCTTTGCAGCAAATGGCCTTAGTCCTTTGCAAAAAGTGCAACGCAGTAGATGTGCGCTTCAGGTCTCGCCCTGTGGGGCTTACAGACGGGTACGCACTCTGCGTTACAAGCTTTCACCATGCAATAAGCATGTTTTCAAACTTGCGCCTTGATTGCGAATCCGTCTGTAAGCCAGAGATATTATATAATTGATCAGAGGCTCCTAAAATGAATCATGCAATCTGGGCCATCGTGCCGGCAGCAGGTATCGGTAAACGTATGCAATCGAACATACCGAAACAATATCTATCTCTCAATGGACGTCCTGTCCTCGAACATACGGTTAACGCGTTACTTCAAAATGAACACATCACAGGTCTCATTATTGCGCTACAGCAGGATGATGCTTACTGGCCGGATATAAAAATAAGATCACAAAAACCCGTGTTACGTACTGAAGGTGGCAAAGAGCGTGCTGATTCTGTGTTGAATGCATTAACAGCATTAGTTAAGTGCGAGCAGTTTGGTGATGCTGACTGGGTCATGGTTCATGATGCGGTGCGGCCTTGTTTGACGCAGGATGACATCGATAAACTGGCTTCAGAAGTAGACGATGAAAACGGTGGCTTACTGGCGTTGCCTGTACGTGACACCATGAAACGTCAAAATAAAAATAACACCGTAGCGCAGACGATTGATCGAGATAAGCTGTGGCATGCCTTAACGCCGCAATATTTCCCCGCTTTACGTCTGAAAAAGGCATTGCAAGATGCGCAGATGAACAAACTGACGATAACGGATGAATCATCAGCAATGGAATTAGCCGGTTATTCACCAAAACTGGTACAGGGGCAGGAAGACAACATTAAAATTACCCGGCCTGATGATCTACGGCTGGCTAGTTTGTATCTTCAGGCACAATCACGGGCAAACAGAGACTAGATTATGAGTAAAGACCAGCCTTCACAGATGCCGGCCTATCGGATAGGCCATGGTTATGACGTGCACCGTTTTGGTGAGGGTGATTTTATAACCATGGCTGGTGTAAAAATACCGCATCATCATGGGTTTATCGCGCACTCCGACGGTGATGTATTAATACATTCATTATGTGATGCATTGTTAGGCAGTATCGCTGCAGGTGATATCGGGCAACACTTTCCGGATACTGACAAGCAGTACGAAAATATAGCTAGTAGTATTTTGTTGGAGCAGGTTAATCAGTTACTGAAACAAGATCAGTATTCAATTGTTAATGTTGATATTAGCATTGTTGCGCAAGCACCTAAAATGTCACCACATATTCTAAGCATGCGAAAAAATCTGGCGGATATTTTAAATGTCGATATTTCTCAGATTAATGTTAAAGCGACAACAACTGAAAATTTGGGTTTTATCGGCAGAGAAGAAGGAATTGCAGTACACACTGTTGTAATGGTTTACACAAACAGGACTTAATTGATTAAAAATGCATTTATTACTGTATTTATAGTAAAAAAACCATTTTTTTTTGTAAATGCTATTTACTTTTTTTGCTTTTAGTTATAAAACAACATCACAGTTTTTATACATCAAAACAATTCGTATAAAAATTTCACTATATGGACTAAATCGAATTTTTGTAAGGGATATGTTTTAGCCTTTTGGCTAACAAATATTCTTTAAGTAGAGTAATTTAATAATAAACATTAATCATCAAAGGGCACTTAATAATGGTACCAGCAAAAAAGAAAACTAAAAAGAAAACTGCAAAAAAGAAAGTCGCAAAAAGAGCTGTTAAAAAAGCAGCACCAGAAAAGAAAATTAAAGCAATAAGCAGCGCTTATACAAAAACACAATTGTACGCACGCATCGCTGAAGAAACTGACCTGTCACGTAAGGACATCGGTAAAGTATTTGATTCTTTAGGTGACGTCATTGCCGGGCACATCAAGTCCCGTGGCGCAGGTGAGTTTAAAGTACCTGGTCTACTTAAGATTAAAGTAAATAAAAAGCCTGCAACAAAAGCTAGAAAGAATGTTCCAAACCCATTCCGTCCTGGCGAATTTATGGATGTTGCTGCTAAACCAGCACGTAAAGTTGTTAAGGTTCTGCCATTGAAAGCATTGAAAGATATGGCTGCTAGTTAATACTTTAGCTAAAATCGAGAAAAGCCCTGTAAAACATTGTTTTACAGGGCTTTTTTAATGTTTTATCATTAATACTTATGAAGAGTCAAAAATTACTGTATCTACACGGCTTTAACAGCTCGCCACAATCATTTAAGGCGCAGCTGGTTATTGACTATTTAAAAGCAAAAGATTGTTTAGACCTGCTGATATGCCCACAGATTCCAACAGTCCCTGAAGAGGCAAAACAGTTTCTTGAGCAAATAGTAGAAGAGGCATTAGAGAATCATCAGTTAAGTTTTGTTGGCAGTTCATTAGGCGGCTACTATGCGACTTATCTTGCTGAGAAATATTCTGGTCCTGCCGTGCTGATTAATCCATCGGTAAAACCGTATGAAACACTGAAGGCTTATCTTGGTGAGAATAAATTTTATTTTGAAGACGGTTGCTGGGAATTCGATGAGACTCACATACAGCAATTAAAAGATATGGATGTAGGAGATATTACACGAGCCGAACGTTACCTTATCTTACTACAAACGGGCGACGAGACGCTTGATTATAGAGAGGCTGAATTGAAATATAAAAATAGCCACTGCATTATAGAACAGGGCGGTGATCATGCATTTACCGGTCTAGAGCGTTACCTGGATCAGATCTTTGATTTTGTTCAAAATGAAACATGAATTAAGATGTTTCCTGTTAATAACTATTAGGCAATATTTATGACACTTGGCCCATTAATGGTTGACCTTGAAGGTTCAACTATTAGCGAAACAGAAAAAGAATTATTAATGCAGCCGGAAGTGGGCGGCATTATTTTGTTCAGTCGAAACTTCGAGTCAGTCGAACAGATAACTTCTCTGGTTGATGAAGTGCATAACCTGAGATCGCCACGGCTACTTATATCGGTAGACCATGAAGGCGGGCGTGTGCAGCGCTTTCATGAAGGTTTCAGTCGTATACCTGCTGCAGCCATTTACGCAAGAGTAGCAAAAGACGATCTTGAGAAAGCCAGGCAGCTTGCAGAAAACGCAGGTTGGTTAATGGCGGTTGAATTGCGTGCCTGCGGAATCGATTTTAGTTTTGCACCTGTATTAGATCTGGCGCACGGCCTAAGTGGTGTTATCGGCGACCGGGCATTTCACAGCAAACCAGCAACGGTAGCAACACTCGCTTACGCTTTCATGCATGGGATGAATAAGGCCGGTATGCAAGCGGTAGGGAAACATTTTCCAGGTCATGGAGGTGTGGTAGAAGATTCACATGTCGCGATGCCGGTAGATAAGAGAGATTTGGAAGAATTACTGCATAGTGACATTATTCCATTTCAGTATATGATTGAAAATAAGTTGGCAGCAATCATGCCGGCGCACGTCGTATACGAAAATGTTGATGAAAAGCCGGCGGGTTATTCCACATTCTGGATAAATGAGATCTTGCGCAAACGTCTAGGTTTTCAGGGCGTCGTATTTAGTGACGACCTGAGTATGGAAGCGGCTTGTGTGGCCGGCGGTTTTGGCGAGAGAGCTGAGGCTGCCTTACAGGCTGGTTGTGATATGGCGCTGGTATGTAATCACCTGGACGGTGCAATTGAAGCCGCCAGCTATATCAAAGGCTATGCCAACCCAACTTCTCAGTTACGTTTGGTCCGTATGCATGGTGAACGCGACACTGATTGGGCGCGGTTAAAACAGGATAAGCACTGGCAGCAGATATCGGCACAGATTACGGCTTTGAATGATTCGCCCGAACTAGAAATGGATATATAACCATAACCAGGAAATACATAGAAATTATGAATAATAAAACATTATCCGGAAAAAAATTACTTATCATCATGTCTAATTCCGATCCCGCTAAACCAGAGGGGTGTTATGCGCCGTTATTCCAGGCGACCATTGCTGC
>DAOWFN010000120.1 GCA_030637945.1 Gammaproteobacteria bacterium | reverse complement strand
TAAAAAAGCATTAAAAGATTTTTTTCCACAGATGAACGCAGATAAACACAGATATTTAAAAGCTTAAAAAACGTATTCTGTTAGCTTCGCCGCAGGCGAAAGCTAAAAAGATATCTGTGTTCATCTGCGTTTATCTGTGGATAATTGCTTTTCTTCATACGAGCGCTATTGGCCGTTTATACTCTGTTAACAAGTTTTCATGAACGTCGTTTTAAGGTTATGGCCTGTCATAATACGGGCGCTTGTATTACATTTTTTATATCTACAAATCACCCATCATTTTCTGTTGCTCTTCATGGCGCTTCTGCAGCACCGCTTCAACACTTTTAGCATCATCCATTACTTTCTTCATACCTCTTATCGTATAGGGATTTGGCGCTACGGCTTCAGCCACTGCTTTTGGTTCTTCCTTTTCGGGGACTTTTACTGCCTGCATCAAATTACTGTTCGGATCCAGAACAACCTGTTCTGCATCCGTCACCGTTGGTGGCGGTTCGCTACTAAACTGCATTATGCCATTCTGGTCGCGCCATTTATAAACATGCACTTTTTCATCTGTTACAACATTCGATAGATTTTTAACTGCACTGTTACCAGATCCGTTAAATCCAACATCAAACTTTAAGCCAGAATCAATAAGCGCCATCGGGTCAAACTTGCCCATGTAAATCATGGGCAAAACAGACAACAGTCCTAAAATGATCAGCATCGATAAAATTTTAAATTTCATAGTTTGCCCTTTACTATCCATGACCCGATTAAACTAATGCTGATTATGGTCTAACAGACTTTGATTTTCAGCAAATACTCGGAAAACATCCACTTCTGACAGCCATAATAAGTGCTTGCTTATAAAATCACATACAGGTAATATTCACTCCCTGTTTTTTCAGCCATAACAGCCACTCTAAGCGGCTTGTTAAGGTTATTATTACTACCGGAATCGACATGAAAGCTGATATACATCCAAAATATAACGACGTAAGCGTTAAATGCAGCTGCGGCAATGCATTTACTACACGTTCTACATACGGCAAAGAAGACATGACTATCGATGTATGTTCAGAATGTCACCCTTTTTACACGGGTAAACAGAAAATTCTTGACTCTGCTGGTCAAATTGACAAATTTAACAAACGTTTTGGTAACAAATCTTAGTTTTAAGATTCGTCACATGATGTTTACTAAGAAAGACGCTATATGGCGTCTTTTTTTATGCACAAGGATGTGCGGTATTCCGCAAAGAGCCAGGATGGCGGTGCGGTTACGTCCGTGGATAGCAGCACTATTATGCCTGTTATTTATTACAGCAAATCCTGCTACAGCCTCCCCGCCACTTACCACAGCAAGCTGCTCAAGTAAGCAATTCGACGAAATCTCAAGCGTCCGCTACATCCACGACGGCGACACCCTGCACCTCAATGATGGCAGAAAAGTCAGATTAATCGGCATCAATACACCTGAAGTCGCGCGTGATAACAGACCCGCCGAGCCTTACGCTATTAAAGCCAAAAACACCCTTAAATCACTATTCAAAAACGACAAATCCATCACCCTGGTGTTTGGCAAAGACAAAAAGGATCATTATGGTCGCTTTTTAGCACATGCATTTTTAGCCGATGGCACAAACGTCCAGGCGGCAATCTTGCAGCATGGTCTTGCCAGCGCGATCGCCATACCACCGAATACACGGTTTGCTTCATGCTACCTTGATGTAGAGCGGTCAGCCAGATGCAGTAAAGCGGGGCTATGGAAAAACACTGACTTTCTTGAAGCCAGAGACCTCGATCAACGACACACAGGCTTCCACTTAATTAAAGGCACAGTAAACGCCATCAAAAACGACAACAAAGGCATATGGCTTAACCTCGATAATAAACTCACCGTTGGCATTCGTCCGGAAAATCAAAACCTGTTTGATCTCAAATCTGTAAATAACATGTTAAATCAAACGATTATCGTTCGCGGCTGGCTTAATAAAAGCAAAAAATCGACACCTTTTTATCTGCGTGTACGGCATCCATTATCGATTCAACTCTCTTCGTCATTCACCTGCCAGTAGTTACAAAAAAAACAGGCATCGCTAAGCTACTGATTTTTAACATCTAACTCGAATTTCCAGTGTAAAAATGCTAACATAGCCACCCTGTTTTCATTACTGACCTTCGAACGCCATGCCACAACGTTTCAAGCAACAAGCACTGGACTATCACGCCAATCCAAAACCTGGAAAAATTGCGACTGAAATAACCAAGCCCTGCGAGACTCAGCTTGACCTTTCACTGGCCTATACCCCCGGCGTCGCTGAACCCTGCCGAGCGATACATCGTGATGAAGAAACCGCTTACGACTACACCGCTAAAGGCAATCTGGTAGCAGTTATCACCGACGGCACGGCGGTACTTGGTCTGGGCGATATCGGTGCACTTGCCGGCAAACCGGTGATGGAAGGCAAAGGCGTGCTATTTAAAGCTTTTGCTGATATCGATGTTTTTGATATCGAAGTAAAGGCCGACTCGACCGAAGATTTCATCCGAACCGTGAAAAATATTGCGCCTACTTTTGGTGGTATCAACCTGGAAGATATTGCCGCGCCCGCCTGTTTTGATATAGAAGAAGCACTGATCGAACAACTGGACATTCCCGTATTCCATGATGACCAGCACGGCACAGCAATCATCATCGCGGCCGCATTATTAAACGCGTTGGAACTGCAACACAAAAAAATCGAAGATGTTCGTGTCGTTTGTTTAGGCGCAGGCGCTGCCGGCATCGCATCGATGAAGCTTTTACAGGGATTAGGCGCCGACCCCGAAAAACTGTTCATGATTGATCGCAACGGCATCATTCAAAGTGAACGCACCGACCTGAACAAATACAAAAAACCCTTCGCCGTGCATACCGACAGGCGCACACTGGCCGACGCGATGGACGGCGCCGATGTCTTTATCGGTGTATCCGGCCCTGATTTATTATCGCCTGAAATGCTAGCCACCATGGCACCGCGTCCGGTGGTATTTGCATTATCAAACCCGGATCCGGAGATCCTGCCAGAACTGGCACACATGACACGCGATGACTTAATCATGGGTACCGGCCGCAGTGACTACCCCAATCAGGTGAATAACGTTTTAGGCTTCCCTTACATTTTCAAAGGTGCACTCGATGTGCGTGCCAGCTGTATCAACATGGAAATGAAAATAGCCGCAGTACATGCACTGGCTGACCTGACCCGCGAACCGGTTCCGCAGGAAGTACTGGACGCCTACGATGTCGATGCCATGATGTTCGGTCCAGAATATATTATCCCCAAACCGTTTGATCCACGGCTGATCAACACCATTCCACGCGCGGTATCCAAAGCTGCGATCGCCACCGGTGTCGCCCGAAAGTTTCCAAAAGACAATAAGAAACTAAAAGAAGCTTAGTCATAGCAGTATGCGGCTGCTTTGCAGGCAGCTTTTTCTGCCAGCAAATGCCGTAAACAGCACACAAGTATTTGCCGAATAATTATAGAACTTTGTTATTCAGCCTTCTTCTTTCCGGTAATCATCGCTTTTACCAGGTTCTCATTATGTAACCTGCCTGAAACAATCACACCGGCTATATGTAAAACCACCAGAAACAAAACAAAATTGGCAGAAGCTTCATGAATTTCTTCCCAGAACTCCTCTTCTTCATCTTCATCATGCCCGTTATGCTCGTCATCTCCATCGTCATCGTCTGCATAGGCAGATTTGATAAAACTTAGCTCTGTTGCCTGCAGTGCCAGCGGACCGGCACCTTCTTCAATGGCGTATACTTTCAAGCCACTGTAGGTCACCACAATAAGACTTAATAACAGGGCAACGATCATGGCACCGCCGGCGGG
>DAOWFN010000025.1 GCA_030637945.1 Gammaproteobacteria bacterium | reverse complement strand
AGGCATATGGAGATGTCGAATAATTTATTCGCACGCGGACGTGGAATATGACATACCTGCGTGCGAATGAATTTGCACCTACATAAAAACATACCAACCTACCATTTATCGTATAAAAAACGTATCAACTTACGGATTTATTGTGTAACGCAAAACTTGCGTAAACGTACCATCGTTGTTATTGGTTGAATCCATTTCTCCGCTGATACCTGAATATTTTCCTGTGCCAGCAATGATGCTGATGGTCGATGTGCCTTTGTCGTATTCACGACCGGCAACCTGGATGCTTCCGATGTTTTTGTCTTTACTGCCAAATGTGAGTGTCCATTGGCATTGAAAGCTATGATCGACCTGTGTGCGGATACAACTGCCACTGTTGTTGCCGATCGGGTTCATGTCTTTGTCTAGTAATGGCTGGTCGAATACCAGGATGTCGCCGACTGAATCACCGGGTTCACCCTTATCGGTGAGCTGTGCGGGATGCTCGCGTGCATCTGCAATCGTTACCAGTGTTTGTGTTGCTTGCTGCGTGCAGGCATAGAGGACAAGAGTAGCTACTGTTAGGGCGGTTGCCCTAAATTTGCTTGAGCTAATAACTAACTCGCCATGCTTTGCTGATGCGGTGCCAACATGAGTATAAGTGCCTGGGCATGTTCTGCGGCTTTTCTGCCTATATCCGTGAGATAACCACCATCTTTTTGTGTGACCAGGCCTTTATCGAATAAACGCTGTACAGCGGCTATCTGGTCCTTGTTCGCGCTTGAGTGTACTTTGATGCCTTGTTGGGTGGTATCCAGCTTGTAGTGAATGAGGATATCGATTTCTGCCATTTGATCTTCTGTATAGCGCATGATTTCACCTTTGTGCATCGTATGTTTATCACCGGGAACCTCAAATAATACATGAAATTGCAGTGAGATGTTAAATGTAATTTGTAATACTTACTCGGTAAGTGGTTGAATTTTGTAAACGGACTTATTCTTTTAAATGTGACTATATGAAAAAAAGCCAAATATGGCGTTAATTTTGGCAATCATGACGCACTTATGTGCATCATTCAACACATCTACATCGAGTATTACTTGATCAAATTTATCGCAATCGGAATCCGTCTACTGCCGAAATTGCCCGCTTGCTCAGCAAACTTTCCTGCTAACGCTTCACCGCACTCGGGACAGCAACCATCCTTATCCAGGCTGTACTGATTGATCTGATACCAGTCGCGTTCTATTAGCGTTGCATGACAATTCGCACAGTAAGTGGTATCGCCGTCTTTGTTATGCACATTGCCGGTATAAACGTATTTAAGTCCTGCTTTTAGTGCGATGTCGCGTGCTCGCACCAATGTCGCAGCGGGTGTATGTGAAATATCAGCCATTTTGTGGTCCGGGTGAAATGCTGAAAAATGCAGCGGTACATCTGAACCCAGTTCTTTGTTGATCCACTGACACATGGCTGTAATCTCTTCCGTCGAATCATTTTCACCGGGAATGAGCAGGGTGGTTATTTCAAACCAGACATCGGTTTCATGTTTCAGATATACCAGCGTATCCAGCACTGGCTGCAGGTGCGAACCGGTCAGTTTGTAGTAAAACTCATCGGTAAAGGCTTTTAGGTCGACATTAGCCGCATCCATTTTTGCAAAGAAATCACGTCGCGCTTCTTCGTGTATATAACCGGCAGTAACAGCGACCGTTTTAATACCGCGCGCATGGCAGGCGTCGGCAGTATCCATCGCATACTCAGCGAAGATCACCGGATCGTTATAGGTAAAAGCGACACTCTTGCAGCCGTGCTGTTCTGCAGCAAGGGCAATGGTTTCGGGTGATGCCTGGTCCATCAGGCGGTCCATGTCTTTCGATTTACTGATGTCCCAGTTCTGACAGAATTTACAGGCGAGGTTACAGCCGGCAGTACCAAAAGATAATACGCTGCTGCCTGGATAAAAATGGTTTAGCGGTTTTTTTTCTATAGGGTCTACACAGAAACCGGAGGAACGGCCATAGGTGGTGAGCACGATCTGGTCGCCTTCGCGCATGCGCACGAAACAGGCACCGCGCTGACCGTCTTTTAACTTACAATCTCTCGGACATAGGTCGCATTGTATGCGGCCATCGTCGATTACGTGCCAGTAACGGCCAGGATGATAGGATGTTTTTGTCATATTCATTAGACCTCTGATAAAGCCTCAGATCGAACATCAGACAACATATCAAAATCACTCTCTTTCCACTTGCTTACGGTGTAACGGGAGAGCTCTATGTCATCTGCCCAGAAATTGGCAGGTAATCCGGCTTTGTGTTTTAAGTTCGCCATAAAAATTCTGGCATCAGGTAATTGCTCCCATACTTGCGGTAAAAACGTACTGTGCTGATGACCATACGCAAACATCACGCCATCAACACCAGGCTGTAATTGATTAAGTGCATCCTGCTCACTAACAAAGTTCAGTGCCTGCATGGGCGATAATAATGAGACTTCTATCTGTGTATTATTTAGCTCCTCACTTGAGAGTGGCGGAAAACGTGTATCTTTGAAAGCAGCGGCTTTGGCGTTAAATTTTACATCGTCCAACAAACTACTATGTGCGTCCGTCGTACCCATACAGCCACGCAGTCGATCCTGTTGCATCAATGTAATAAAACAGGCACCTTTCTCCCGCAGCCAGTCTGTGTCTTCTGAAATATCTTCATCAACACTTACTGACAGACCCAGTGCCTCTGCTATTGCAGCACGGGCAATCTGTAACAAGGTTCTGCCTTCGTCATAAGATGTTCTATTAGCTGGCATTTACCTGTTCCTCTGTAAAAGCAAACGAACCATAACCTACGACCTGACTTTTATCGCCTGCGGTATCACCAGAGTTACGCAGATCAAGCAGATGCGGCTGCAGATGATGTTGTGTTGCTGCCAGCATTAATCCGTTGACGGGTGTGCCGCCACAGGCTTGCTGATGATTTAATGTGCTTCGAAGTTGCAGGATGTTTTGTACGGTCTCACCATCCACGATCTGCGCAGTCTGGTAAGGTAAAAAATGTGACAGATCGGAACTGACAACGATCAATGTTTCCGGACCACCCCATAAAACATCCAGTACTTCAGCGACTTCTTTCGGCGTTGCATCGCCAACGGCTAAAGGCAGCAGGGTGAAATCTGTAAGCATCATTTGCAGGAATGGCAGCTGAACTTCCAGCGAATGTTCCTGTTCATGGGCCGCAGCACTCTCAACGACTTGCGGTAAGTTTTCGATAGCTGCAACAGCATCTTTATCAATCTGAATCTCACCTAACGGCGTTGCAAACACATCAGCACCGGGAAGTGCCAGACCACGTACCGGCACACGATGCACCGGGCCGAGCAATATGACACGTTTAATGCTATCGCTTACACTCGCTAGACTGGCGTAAGCTGCCGCTGCTGTTGGTCCTGAGTATATATAACCTGCATGCGGCACGATGATCGCTTTCGGTGAAGACTGAAAATCACTCTGCTGTGTCGAGGAAACTTCCATCCGGGCCACTTCTAACAGGGCGTTCACCTCATTTACCAATGTCTCTTTCTGACCTGGATAGAAGGTGCCTGCGACGGCGGGTTGGCGAATATATTGCACGTTTAATCTCTCTAAAAAAATTGTTTATCTCTTAATCATAAATATTGGGATAAATTTGTAAATACCAAGTCATATTTTATGATCGGGTGAAAGTCTTGTGCAGGCAGACACCCACCGTAATTTTATTGAGTTTTATACACGGACATATTATTCTGAATACGTTATAACGATAAAGGAACACGATGTGGCGTTGATTGGCTTGATCAGTGATGTACATGCAGCGCCTGAACCGGTGGCGGAAGCTCTGGCGATTTTTGCTAAAGCAGGCGTAAGTCAGGTGCTTTGCGCGGGTGATATTGCGGGTTATATGGACCAGCTAGATGAGACCATTAAGCTGCTTGTCGAGAATGATTGCCAGACGATCATGGGCAACCATGACCTGTTATATATCGATCACCATGAAGACGAACCAGGCAACTCCACGATAACTTTTCTCAAACGATTACCCGCTACGTTCGAAACTGTTATCGAAGGTAAGAGTGTGTACATGGTACACGCACAACCACCGGATGAATGCCATGGCGGCATTAAATTATTAGATAAAACAGGGAAGATTCAAACAGACAGAGTAGAGCTGTGGGCGAAGAGTTTACAGTCATTTGATTATGATGTGTTGATCGTTGGTCATACGCATCAGGTATTTGCCGAGTTAATCGCTGGAACATTGGTGGTAAACCCCGGAAGCTCGGTGTTTAATAATTGCTGTGCGATTTTGCGTTTACCGGAAATGACGGTAGAGATGTTTCCCTTGAATGGCAAGGAAATTGAAAAGACGTGGAATTGGGGGGAGCATGTTATTTATGGGAGGTAGGATACCTGTCCATGTCTAAATGGATTGACTGGTGTGTAATAACTGTATGTAGTAAGTACCGTCATTCCGGCGTGTTTTTAGCCGGAATCTATGTATAAGGAAGCGACCAAGTTAAAGTATTGAGCCATCTGCCAGATGGATACCGGCTAGAAACACGCCGGAATGACGAGAAAAATGTGCGGTTTTCCTTAAAGAAGCACTATTTGGGTCAGAGAATGAATTAGTTAGTATGCAATACTTATGTGCGAACGAACTGTTAGGCACGTGTACTCTTGTGCGAATGAATTCGCACCTACTTAGAATCGTGCACCTGTAGGTGCGAAAAAATTATCCGGAATCATTTTCCACGTAAGCCCCGATGGGCTTCTACATGGAAGTAGATGTTAGAGCAACGCATATGTCCAGGGATGGACGGTAGTAGGATAATGCAGGAGCAATTATCGAGGAGCAGTTGCCGAGCGAGGCATATGGACATGCCGAATAATTCATTCGCACGTTTCTGCCTTCAGTTTAAACGCAAGCCCGGCTGACTAATGCATCCCAATATTCGCATGGCGAGAGTGTTTCACTAACTCCCTGAATCCACTGCCGCTTAAATGCAATAAATCGGTATGATTACCCGCTTCGATATAGACATCGTCACATTCATCCAGATCGTAATCAACGACAGTGAACATTCCATATGCATCACCGACCGGCGGGATAGCTCCTAGTTCGCAATCGGGAAAGACATTATTTAAATCTGCCTCTGTCGCTAATCCCATGTTACGATTTAGAATCATATTGAGTTTATTGATTTTTACATACTGATTTGCTGGAACTAAGGCCATCACATATCCCAGATCATCTTCCAGAATCACAGGCTTGACCATTTTTGCAGAAGGTATGTGTGCAGAGTTTGCAGCATGTAGGCTAGAATTAGCATGATCATGACTGATAATGTCATAAGCTATGCCGTGTTTAGCCAATTCTTTGGTTAATGTAGGCGAGATGTTCATGATTCACCTCCAGATGAGTGTGAACTGTTTACGCCTAAATTATAGCCCCACCATATTATAAAAAGAAAGGCGTTCTGTTATGTTTATTCAAATCTTTGAGCAATTAAAATGTATCTCGCAAAGTCGTTGGTACTGGCTGATGTATATCGTTGCCGGTATTTCTGCATTAGCTGCCGCTTTATACTATCAGCACGTCCTCGAAGAACTGCCCTGTGTTGTCTGCATTCAAATTCGCCTGCTGATTTCTTTGCTTGTAATCGTGTCTGTTATCGGCTTGCTTTCCCGCAATAAAAGGGTAGTGAACTCGCTTGCACACCTGTCGGTTGTGATAATTGCAATCAGCTTTGTCGAACGATGTTACCTGCTGCTGGGCACTGAAAAAGGCTTTATATTTTCTGATTGTGGTTTCAGTCTAGGTTTGCCGGCGTGGTTTGCCATCGAAGAATGGTTACCCTGGTTATACCGTATCGAAACTTCCTGTGGTTATACACCCGAAATCATCTTCGGTATTACCATGGCGGAAATACTAATGGTGATGTCTGTTATGTTGTTTCTGATTAGTTTTAGTGTGTTTGCAGCGATTTTCGTCAACACAAAACCAGAAGAATAGGTGCAGAGCGGCGTGATTTCAGCCGCATTCTGATATAATGCGCGGCTTTTTATGATAAAGATTATCTCGAGATAGACTCATGCCAAAAATTATCTACACCCAAACGGATGAAGCGCCTGCTTTAGCCACATATTCATTCTTGCCCATTGTGCAGGCATATACACAGGCAGCAGGCATTAGTGTCGAAACACGTGATATCTCATTAGCAGGCCGTATTATTGCGAATTTTCCGGATAATCTGACGGATGATCAAAAACAGGATGATGCCCTGACTGAGCTTGGCGAATTAGCAAAAACACCTGAAGCCAACATCATAAAACTGCCCAACATCAGCGCATCGATTCCTCAACTGCATGGCGCTATTAAAGAGCTGCAATCGTTAGGATACGATGTACCGAATTTCCCGGAAGAACCGGCTAACGACGAAGAGCAAAACATCAAGGCACGTTATGCCAAAGTATTAGGTAGTGCGGTTAATCCAGTATTGCGTGAAGGTAATTCAGACCGGCGTGTCGCTGCCCCGGTTAAAGAATATGCGCAGAAACACCCACATTCGATGGGTGAGTGGTCATCCAATTCTAAATCACACGTCGCTTCGATGAGTGATGGTGATTTTTATTCGAGTGAACAGTCTGTCGTAATCGAGACCGCTGGCGATGTAAAAATCGAACTGATCGGTGAGGATGGCGAAAAACTTGTACTGAAAGAAAAAACACCCGTACTCGCTGGTGAAGTGATCGATGCAACACGGATGAGTTGCAATAAGTTACGCAGCTTTTTTGAAGGCGCTATGCAGGATGCTAAAGCGGAAGGCGTTTTATTGTCGTTGCACATGAAAGCGACGATGATGAAAGTTTCCGACCCGATTATCTTCGGTCACGCGGTCAGCGTTTATTATAAAGATGTCTTCGAAAAACACGCAGCAACGTTCGATGAAATCGGTGTCGACACACGAAATGGATTAGGCGACGTGTACACAAAAATTGCCAGTCTGCCCGATGATAAACGCACAGAGATCGAGGCCGACATCCAGGCGGTTTACCAGACCCGTCCGGAGCTTGCGATGGTGAACTCTGACAAGGGTATTACCAACCTGCATGTGCCGAGTGATGTGATCGTTGATGCCTCTATGCCTGCAGCCTTACGCTCATCCGGCATGATGTGGGGCACTGATGGCAAGTTACACGATACCAAAGCGATGATACCTGATCGCTGTTACGCAGGGATTTATCATGAAGTATTCACCTTCTGCAAGCAACACGGTGCATTTGATGTGACTACCATGGGTAATGTCAGTAACGTTGGTTTAATGGCGCAGAAAGCGGAAGAATATGGTTCACACGATAAGACATTTGAGATTCCAGCAAACGGGGCAGTGCGGGTAACGGATACTGCGGGTAATACCCTGATGGGACATACAGTTGAAAAGGGCGACATCTGGCGCATGTGCCAGACCAAAGATCTACCGATTCAAGACTGGGTTAAATTAGCGGTTAATCGGGCCAGAGCCACAGCTCAACCGGCGATATTCTGGTTGGATAAAAACCGTGCGCATGACACTAACTTGATCAATAAAGTTGAAACCTATTTAAAAGATCACGATACCGATGGCCTGGATATACGCATCATGTCACCGGTTGAAGCTATTCGTTTTACCTTAGAACGAGTGAAAGCGGGCGAGGATACGATCTCTGTTACCGGTAATGTGTTACGTGATTATCTAACTGACCTGTTCCCGATTTTAGAACTGGGCACTAGTGCAAAGATGTTATCGATCGTTCCATTGCTAGCGGGCGGCGGTCTATTTGAAACAGGCGCCGGTGGTTCTGCACCTAAGATGGTTGAACAGGTCGTTAACGACAATCATCTACGCTGGGACTCCTTAGGTGAGTTTTTAGCTCTGGCCGTTTCGATCGAAGACCTCGCACAAAAAACACAGAGCGATAAAGCGCAGGTTCTTGCAACGGCGTTAGATAAAGCTAACAGCACATTTTTAAACAACAATAAATCACCCTCACGCAAAACCGGCGAGCTAGATACACGTGGCAGTCATTTCTATCTGGCCATGTATTGGGCGCAGGCATTGGCTGAACAAGGTGATGATGAAGCACTACAGGCGTTGTTTACACCTATAGTGAAACAGTTAACCGACAATGAACAGACGATTGTTGATGAACTGAATGGCGTGCAGGGCAGTGCCGTAGACCTGGGTGGTTATTATCGTCCGGATAGAGAACTTACAGAAAAAGTCATGCGCCCTAGCGCTACGTTGAACTCGATTATTGATAGTTTGTAAGGCATGGACACCTGATTAGCTTTAGGTGAATATATGTTAGATGTTCGTGCGAATGAATTCGCACCTACAGGTGCTACGTAATCGCACTATTGTTTTAATGTAGGTGCGAATTCATTCGCACGATGCGGCAATTATATTACCGCCAACCAATAGTAAAACTATCATATGTACAAGGAGGTACATTATGAGCTATAACGATTTACGCAAAGGCCGCTTTTCAGAGGACAACAGAATCTATTTTGTGACAGCTGTCACCTATGACAGACGTCCTTTATTCAATAATTTCAATTCGGCACGAATTGTTATTCAATCGATGAAACATTTACATACAGGCGAACATGTAAACTCATTAAGCTGGGTTTTAATGCCTGATCATTTGCATTGGCTGTTTCAATTGTCTGATGAATACACATTGGCAGAAGTTGTTAAACGATTAAAAGCTGAATCAGCGTGCTATATAAACCAACATTTAAATGCAAAAGGCTCTGTTTGGCAACGAGCATATTTCGATAGATGTTTGAGACGTGAAGAAGATGTAAAACAAGTATCACGATATATTGTTGCGAATCCACTACGAGCAGGGCTGGTTGAAGATATAGGCGATTATCCGCATTGGGATGCGGTTTGGTTGTGAATTTTAAGCATGCATCCCTATGAAGGTTCGTCGTGCGAATGAATTCGCACCTACATAAAAACAGAGCGATTATATTCCACCTGTAGGTGCGAATTCATTTGCACGAACATCTCATATACCCCACCCAAAACTCATGCAAATTGCATACATTAATTAAACAACCTGCCCGGCACACCATCCCGATGACCATGCCCACTGGAAATTATATCCGCCCAGCCAGCCGGT
>DAOWFN010000167.1 GCA_030637945.1 Gammaproteobacteria bacterium | reverse complement strand
ATTACATGGTATTTACTTTTGATTGAACCATTGTCCATTATTAAATGCCTTTTATTTCAGTTTGAAAAAACTAAAGTGAGGTTTATGGAGGTGCGCTGTTATTTTCTATACACTAAACCCATCTATGGGGAATAGCTAATCATAATTATTGATAAGAGATAGTAGGCTAGACTGAATTGTCAGCTATTGGCGGCGGTCTCAACCGGTCAACGACCGTTAGATTAGCTTGGTGTTAATGACTCACTCAAAGGTCACTAACCAGCCTTTTTTTGACCTTTGCACTAAGGAAACGATCTTCCACCATATAAAAGATCATAGCCACTACCCCATGGTGATATTACCGGTGTATCGTATAACTGATTCGTGAATCCCATTCCCAATGGCTGGTAGCCGTAATTCTGAGTTGGCTGTCGTGGTAGAAGTTGGCGCTGTTTATTTTCTGGCATCAACTGAGTTTGTATTTGTTGTTGCTTAATTGATTCAAGAATTTCTGGTGTGATAAATCGAGAACCCTGGTCATATTTTTCTATTTTCCTACTCTGATATTGCTGACCCTGGGTTGTGGGCTTTTGCTGAAAACCAGGGGAACTACCAGGTGTTTTTGGTAATGCCCAGGGGTCACCCTGTTCACCAGTTACCCGCAGCGGATATCCATAGGTATAACTATCTGCTATAGCTGTTTTAGCAATAATCATCATTAAGCTGCACGCCAAACATACGATGAATTTATTGTAAATTTTACGGTTCTGCATTAAAGATGCTCCGATATATCATGCCATCATCAAGTCTTATCAAGTATCGAGCCAGTACTTTACGGTTAAAGTAATAAACCCGGATGGCGAAATAATCTGGAGTAATTAACGAAATAATCGCCGGTAGCGGGCATCTAATTTCATAGCTAGATAATTGTTTTAACAATTCACTTATAACCAACCTTAAGTTCCAACTACAGGCTACTGCCAATAACAGGCCTATATTTTGATATGAATCAACCATGCTGTAAATAACTCAATGGCAATTAGAATGCCAAAACCTCAGTAAAAGATCTGGTTGTCAGCGCTAATCATTTAACATTATTTAACTGACCTCGAATGTCCGATATCAGACAGTTTTTTGACTTTCAATCCACCCTTAACGATCCATTGAGGAACGAAAACTTTTTGGTCGCGGCCTGTTGCAAAACACGTCCTGTGTTTTGCCTTTCAGGACAGCTATAATCAATCAATGCAAATAAACAAAACAACCGGCCTATTAAATGACTGCACGCAGTGCCCCTCTCCCAACAAAGATACACGCCCAGAAAAAACACCGATCGACCTGATCGTCGTGCATTCCATCAGCCTGCCTCCCGGTCAATACGGTGGCGATGCAATCGAACGTTTTTTTCAAAATACGTTGGGTAAAAATGAACACCCCTACTTCGAAGAAATCCACACATTAAAAGTTTCCAGCCACGTATTAATAAAACGCACTGGCGAGATCGTACAATTTGTTCCGTTTGTTGAACGTGCCTGGCACGCCGGTCAGTCAATCTATGAAGGCCGCGAATGCTGTAATGATTTCTCCATCGGTATCGAACTTGAAGGCACAGATACAGGTCCGTTCGAAGAGATTCAATACCAGCAACTCTCACGATTAATCACTGCACTACAGACCGCTTACTCCTCTATTTCAGATAACATAACTGGCCACAGTGACATTGCACCCGGCCGCAAAACTGACCCGGGCACTGGCTTTGATTGGGCAAAATTAAATACCGTTATTAAGCCTCACGATTGAGCACTTTTAAAGAGAAACGGCTATAGTTATAATTAACGAAGCCTCTAAATAATATTAATAACAAGAAGTTATGGCGCTAATTTCCATCATCATCGGATTATTTCTTGACCGCACTTTTCGTCACCTTCATGATTTGCGGGATATGACGTGGTTTGAATTTTACGCGCAAGCCATCCAGCGTTTCACTGGCAAGCACGTACCGCCGCTACAGTTTATCGTCATCCTGGCTTTACCCGTTTTATTGCTTCTCGGTATTCAGATTCTGCTCAATGATTTCTTATTTAATTTCCCGGCTTTTGTTTTTGGGGTAATCGTTTTTATTTATTGTCTAGGTCCTGCCTGTTTAAGTACAGACATAGAAGCTTATATTCATGCTAGAACAATCGGCGATGAAGACGAAGCATTACACTATGCCGGCACCATAACTGAATCTTCCGCTTCCACTTCACCCGATCAACAGACCAGCGATGTTACACGCGCAATTTTGCATGTTGCCAATGAGCGCATTTTTTCGACCATTTTCTGGTTTATTATTCTAGGCCCATTTGGTGCCATGCTTTATCGGCTCATCTCTGAACTGAGCAAACAGATCGAATACGGTGACCTCGCTGAGTTTTCTGAATTTATTCATTCGATCATGGCATGGATTCCCGCACGTATGCTGGCTGCGGGATATGCGCTCACCGGTAATTTTGACGGTGCATATCATGCTTATAAAAGTCGCGCACACAGTACCGATTATTCACAAAGTAATGCTGAAGTTCTAATCTCTACCGGGCTTGGTGCGATGCATAATTTAGATATAACAGATGAACTTGCCGGCGTTCATGCTGCACAGGCTTTAGTCATGCGAGCGGTCATCGTCTGGATCGGCATTCTTGCGGTGTTAACCCTGGGTGGCATTTTTAACTAATACTAAAAAATATGACGACATATATCGATGTAATCAGACACGGTGAACCCGTTGGTGGCAGACGTTATCGTGGTTACAGTGTCGATGATCCACTAACCGATAAAGGTTGGGAACAGATGCGCGCAGCAATTCCTGAAACACCTCGGTGGCAGCATATCGTCTCTTCCCCATTAAAACGTTGCCTGGATTTTAGCCAGGAACTAGCCAGCGATTTACACATCCCCTTTAGCATTGATGATAATGTGAAAGAGATCGGTTTTGGTGACTGGGAAGGGAAAACTCCCGAAGAGATTCGGGCCGAAGACAGCGAAGCACTGAATCACTTTTATACAGACCCGGTAAATAACCGCCCTGATGGTGCAGAACCGCTTGATACATTCTCAGAACGTGTATGGGGTGCGTATCAGAGTATTATCGAAGAACATCGAGGTAAACACGTATTAATCGTCGCGCATGCCGGTGTCGCCCGCGCGATCACTGCCAATATATTGAAGATGTCACTGGATGACGTTTATAGCCGGCTTAAAATTGAATATGGCGCAATTATCTGCAGCGCAGTTGACGAAGGATTGCCGCCTAAATTACTTATTCAGGGCCCAAAGTAACTCGTCCCGTTTATTTCAGTTAATACAGGTCAATTAGTCCGGTCATGGTTCTGGACATTAGCAAATAGCGCGTTTATTCTTTAAGTAATTTTTCTGCATGCATACAAAATATATAAGCGGTATTTATCTAATGTTTAACTTTTATCTCGGCGCACAACATCGAAAAACAATAATTCTATGCCTTTCAGTGCTGTTCTCATCAACACTGTCGGCAGAACAAAAACCCTACGCACCAGAAAAAATTGAAGACGTGACTATTGTTTCTGCAGAGGAAGCCATAGATATGATTCTTGCCAATCCTGATCTGGTCGTAATCGATTCTCGCAAGAAAACAGAATATTTAAAAGGTCATATAGAAGGTGCGATAAACATTCTAAACACCAATTTAAACCAGGCAGGCCTTGAGAAAATTTCACCTGATAAATCAAAAGAGATTCTTTTTTATTGCAATGGAACGCGTTGTCTCAGAAGCAGCGACTCTATCAAAAAAGCCAGGAACTGGGGTTATACCAAGCTGATCTGGTTCCGCGGTGGCTGGAAAGAATGGACAGAGAAACGCCTGCCCGTCGTCACAGACTAGCCATACGAGAACCGAAAAAATTAAAAGGTAAGCTGTCTATAATACATTCATGAAGATTGAATCACTTTCAATTAAGTCCTCAACCATCGCCATATTCAGCATAATCGGTGTAGTCGCCATCGTGCTGTCCCTGTTTGCCGGTACTTACTTTAAACGGGCTGCGCTGGATGCACAGATGAACAGTCTGTCACGTGTTATCGAAGTTGCCTCGCAGGAGATGCTCAAGAAAGTCAGGAACCATACTTTCGATCTAGGTATGAAACTCGGCCACAGCAGGGAACTGATCTCGGCAATGAATGCTCCAGCACCTGATAAAAAACAACTAGTTCGATTACTCGATGATCCGTTTGTTAATGGTTTTGTTGGCTTTTCTGAGATCGATCTGAAAAAAATCCGAGTCTATAACCTGGAGCTGGAGCTCATTGCTGAGAACAGTGCCAGTCCTAAAAATCTTGGCAACAAACTCGCTGCTTATATCACTGAGATTATTACCAGAAGAAAACCTTCCGACCGCCTGAAAGCCGTTGACGCCCTCTGGATGTCGGTCGAAGGCCCTCTGTTCTCTACACTGGTACCGCTTGGTGGTCTACGGCCTGTAGGTTACCTGGAAATTATTGTTAACCCGGTATTCAATCTTCCCGATATCGGTAATATTACAAAAACACCTGTGCGTATTTACTCCATGTCCAGTGAACAGATAAATACAAATAAACAGGAGATTACGAATGGTCACCTGCCCGTCGAGTTCACCCTGCTTGCCTCCGATGGAACACCGGCATTCAAGATTGCCGGTTATGAAAACATTGACGAACTGAGCAAGGAGATGGATCAGACGCAAACAGTAACCATCACTGGTTTCCTGTTGCTATCACTTAGCACACTTTTATTTGCGCTATGGTTATTTAATAGATTTCTGTTCTTACCTGTAAGCCGCATGTTGAGCGATATGGAACAGATAACCCATGGAAAGCTGGAGTTAACAGTTAATAATAAAGGTTTAAGAGAGTTCCACATTTTTGCCGATGCATTCAATGCCATGACCAAACAGGTAAGAATGCGTACTAACGATCTGCAACGGCTGCTCGACCTGGATGACAGCGCATTGATGTGTTTTGATCACGATAACGATGCTGTGTACTTCAACGAAGGCGCCACGCGTTTATTTGGTTATGCCAGCGATGAAATTATCGACCTCGATATCGCTGATCTTTTTACTGAGGACATAAGCTCGCTTTTAAGTAATGCCAAATCCGAAAATCCGCAACAGAGCAACATACACACACAGCTAAATTGCAAACATAAAGATGGTCACATCTTCCAGAATGATGCCATCATCAATACCGTAGATGTAATGGGGCAATGTGGTTGCGCTATCGCTTTAAATCTAAAGATTGATAATGAACTGGCATCACAATCACAAAATGATCATCGCTTAAATGCTGTAGAACAGACACTCAGTAGCCTCCTGGCATTTGCCAAAGATAACCCGAGTATCATGTCGGGGCTCGAGCATCTGGAATTAACAGATGGTGACGGCGCAGTAGGCGATACTCAGAAAGCCCAGGTACGAGAACACGTTGTTAATGTGATGAACCTGGCGCTAACCTGCTGGGAGCATGACATCGGCAGAACCAAGCTGGAACTGGCAGAAGAAAGCAAAATATGGCCGGTATACATGGATAAATCAACACCGACGACCCGAACACTGGATAAATATCTGAATATCGAACTCTGTCCCAAAAACCCCCGCTGCCAGAGAGCAATTGATACCGCTGAATTTGTTCTACGAAATGCGAGCAAGAGAACATCTGT
>DAOWFN010000028.1 GCA_030637945.1 Gammaproteobacteria bacterium | reverse complement strand
TAACCTCTTTCCCCAAAAATCGAAGTCCCTATCCTGACCATAGTGGCACCTTCTTCAATGGCTAAACAATAGTCACCGCTCATCCCCATAGAAAGCTGATCAAAATTTTCCAGATCGAACTCTTCTTTACAAACTTGTTGCAATTCTCTCAACCGTGCAAAAGCATGACGCGTTTGTTTCTCATCACCTTTTATGCCTATAGTCATCAGACCTCGCCACTGCAAACAAGGTAATTCCTGCATCAATACCTCTCGTAAAAAGGGTTTCACCTCGCTAAGTAACAAACCGGATTTAGACTCCTCACCGCTTATATTTACCTGTATCAGACAGTTCAATACTGAATTCTTTGAATTGTTAGACATCGCTGAAGAAAGCTTTTTTGCCAACTTAATACTGTCCACTGAGTGGATCCATTGAAAATATCCGGGAAGCTTTCCTGCTTTTTTAGTCTGTAGATGACCAATAAAATGCCACTCGATATCTTCACTACTAAGATAAGGAATTTTTTTCATCGCGTCCTGCACGGTATTCTCACCAAAACAATTTTGACCAAGGGAAACGACGGATTTTACTTCTTCCAGAGAACGGGTTTTTGAAACAGTAATCAGCTTTATGCTGTCTACATCACGGTCAGCTTTTTCTGCACAAGACTGAATTTTTTGTTTAACCTTCAGTAGATTTTCTGCGAGATTAGTTGCTGTCACACTTCGTATTACTGTCTATATGTTGAGAAGAAGTTTTCGATGGAATGTATAGCTTTGCTTAATACATCCACGTGAGGTAAAAACACGACACGAAAATGATCTGTATCCGGCCAGTTGAATGCCGAGCCATGAACGATGAGAATTTTTTCCTGTTTTAGTAAATCCAGCACCATTTCTTCGTCATTTTTTATATGGTA
Organism: Gammaproteobacteria bacterium; assembly: GCA_030637945.1. Lineage (GTDB taxonomy): Bacteria > Pseudomonadota > Gammaproteobacteria > SZUA-229 > SZUA-229. Next base: position 2,805 of record DAOWFN010000028.1, on the reverse strand, counting down.
TTTTTTCTGATCAATCTTTGCAAATATATACATTGCACCTTGAGGTTTAACACAACTGATACCAGGTATTGAAGTCAACATGTCGACCGCCAGATTACGTTGCTCGTAAAACCTTCCACCAGGTACGATTAATTCATTGATACTCTGGTAACCACCCAACGCTGTTTGAATAGCATGCTGACCGGGCACATTGGAACATAATCTCATAGAAGCCAGTAATTCAATACCTTCTATATAATCAGTTGCATGAATTTTATCGCCACTGATCACCATCCAGCCTGCGCGAAAGCCCGCAACTCGATAAGCTTTAGATAAACCGTTATACGTTATACAAAAAACGTCATCCGCAAGAGACGCTGTGGAAATATGCTTCGCTTCATCATAAACAATTTTGTCATAGATTTCATCAGAGAAAATAATCAACTCATTCTGTCTGGCCAACTCAATAATACTTTCAAGTATTTCTTTAGGATATACCGCTCCCGTCGGGTTATTTGGATTTATTATTACGATGCCGCGTGTATTCCTGGTTATTTTGGATTTGATATCATCAATATCAGGATACCAGTCTGAAGACTCATCACACATATAGTGCACAGGATTTCCACCCGAAAGACTAACTGCAGCCGTCCACAAAGGATAATCAGGCGCTGGTATTAACACTTCATCTCCATTATTTATTAATGCCTGCATAGACATAACGATAAGTTCACTGGCACCATTACCGAGATACACATCATCGATTTCAACGTTAGCTATACCCTTTTGCTGACAGTACTGCATCACGGCTTTACGGCCGGAAAACAGCCCTCTTGAATCGCTATAACCCTGCGAGACAGGTACGTTATGTATCATATCCTGAACGATTTCTTCAGGTGCATCGAAGCCAAATGGTGCAGGGTTACCAATATTTAATTTAAGAATCGTGTGGCCTTCTTCCTCCAGTCGACGTGCTTCACGATGAACAGGACCACGAATGTCATAACAGACAGAATCTAGCTTGTGTGACTTTTTAAGTGTACGCATTCTTTAATTTCAGTGACTTAACTTGGGTATTTCAATTCCCAATAAGTATATATGTATATCACACTGAAATGGTTATATATATGAAAAATTTATGATTAAAAACTTTAGAAAAATACGGGCAAAGCTTCCGCTCCCTGCTCACGCCCCTTACCTACTTCCTGTAGGCAAAAAAAAGCCAACCTTCACTGGTCGGCTTAAACGGGTCTCGCACTATGAAAAAAACATCCAATTCGCCTTTTTCGAAATCTCGAACTACAACAATAATCATTTAGAAACTGATGTCAAGATTTGATGCTTAGAATTACGTAGAAAACTATAGGGCATCTATATTTCAGTGTGAAGATCACAACTCAATCTCATCAACATCAATTACTTAAAGAACTGTTTTATCACTCGATATAAATAGTATGTATCCCATCGTCCAGCGAGCTCACGGATAGAATGCATGGCAAAAGTAGGCACACCAACGTCAACAGTTTTTACCCCTATCTCACTTGCGGTGATTGGTCCGATTGTGCTTCCACATGCCATATCTGAACGCACCACAAACGATTGCACAGGCACATCAGCGAGTTCACATAAATGCTTAAAAAAACTACCTGTTTCACTATTGCTGGCATAACGTTGATTAGCATTAACTTTAATTACCGGCCCACTGTTAAGCAGCGGTCCATGATTACTATCGTGTTTATCTGCATAATTAGGATGAACGCCATGCGCGTTGTCCGCAGAGATCATCATGCTGTTGGCTACCATGCAAGAAACTTCCTCGTCATTACTGCATAACCTTTCCATAACTGACCTCAAAAAAGGCCCCTGTGCACCGGTTGCAGATGCGCTACCAACCTCCTCATGATCATTACAAACCAGCAAAGTGTTTTGTTTACCATCGTTGTCAAGCAATGCCCTTAATCCTGTGTAGCAGCTCAATAAATTGTCCAGCCTGGCACTCGCTATAAAATCATCATGAAGGCCAATCACTGCTGGCTGCTGCACGTCATAAAAACTTAATTCGTAATCCAGTACTTTTGACGCTTTCACTTTCTTATCGTCTGCCTGTTCTAAAACTGAATTAACAATTTTTAATAAGATGTTCTTAAAATCGACTTTTGCATCAACGTCTGTTTCCGGCAATTTCATTAATATCGGCGGCAGATGCTTCTGCTTATTAATCTCACGCTTACTATTGGCCTCTCTATCCAGATGTATAGCTAAACTAGGGATCACCGCTACCGCTTTTTCCAGATCGATTAATACATGCCCTAACACACCATCTTCATCCAGATAGCTAATACGCCCGGCCAGAGATAAGTCACGATCAAACCATGGATTAAGTAATGCACCACCATAAACCTCTACACCTAGCTGTAAATAATGATTATTAATGATTTCAGGATTAGGTTTAACCTTCAAACAAGGACTGTCTGTATGCGCACCAACCATTCTCATACCATTATCAAGCAGTGGCTGATTTAGCTGAAAAGCAATTATCGATGAATCATTTCTGGTTACGTAATAACGTTCGCCCGAAGACTGTTTTCCCTGTAATGACCATTGCTCCTTCTCATCTAAACGCTTAAATCCATTTTCATCCAACAGATCAGCCATCGTCTCAACCGCGTGAAACGGTGTTGGTGATCTTGTTATAAAATCTAACAAGCCATTTACAAAGTCTACATCTTGCATATTTTTACCTGTCTAAAAAACCGGTCCGGTTTATCGCGTCTAGTCTGCCAGATTACTATTAATAAGTATTTTATTAAACGACTTTCTTCACTT
>DAOWFN010000166.1 GCA_030637945.1 Gammaproteobacteria bacterium | reverse complement strand
GATTGATAATAGTGATATCCAGGCCAAGATGCGTGCTTTAACAATGCTGGGTACGCCATACACTGAAGAGCAAATTAATAACGCGCCTGCTGCCCTGGAAGGTAAGACAGAAATGGACGCAGTGATTGCTTACCTGCAATCTCTGGGAACACACGTGAAGGTGCGCCGATGAGTGCTGTTTTCGTACAAACGGTATGGACAGTTCTAGCTTTCGTATTTTTTATTGCGATCGTGGTGTGGGCATGGAGTGGTGCCCGTAAAAAAGATTTTGATAAAGCATCGTCTTTACCACTTGAAGACGATGACATGAGCAGGAGTAATAAAGATGCATGATTTTAGTAGCAGCTTCTGGAGCTGGTTTATTATTGCAATTTCTGTTGGTGGCATCGTATGGCTTATAGTCTTGCTACGATTAAATGGTAAAGGCACGATTTCAAAAGACGAAGAAGGTAAACCCACGGGTCACGTCTGGGATGAAGACCTGCAGGAATTAAATAATCCGCTACCTCGCTGGTGGCTGATTATGTTTTACGTCACTATTGTCTATGGCATAGGTTATCTTGCACTGTACCCAGGTCTTGGTACCTATGAAGGATTCTTTAAGTGGACGCAGGTCGGTCAACTTGAGGAAGAGGAAAGACAGGCTGAGGAGAAATATTCCCCTTTGTATGATGGTTTTATGTCAAAGAGTGTCGCAGAGTTAGCTGAAGACGAATCTGCCATGAAAACAGGTGAGCGTCTGTTTGTGAACTACTGTTCTGTATGTCATGGATCTGATGCGCGTGGCGCACGAGGTTTTCCAAATCTGCGTGATAATGACTGGTTGTATGGTGGTGATCCGGAAGCGATCAAGACAAGTATCATGCATGGCAGAAACGGTGCTATGCCATCCTGGGAAGGCCCGCTCGGTGGTGAAGCCGGTGTAGCTGATACTGCTCAATACGTGATGAAACTTGCTGGCAGAGAAGTAGATGCTGAGGCCGCAGCGCGCGGAGAAGAAAAGTTCAACACGTTCTGTGTTGGTTGTCATATGCAAGGCGGCGTAGGTAATGTTGCACTTGGTGCGCCTAACCTGAGCAATAACATCTGGTTGTATGGTGGTTCGCCGGGCGCTATTAAGCAGTCGATCGCAAAAGGCCGCTCGGGCGTGATGCCTCCACACAGCGACTTCCTTGGTGAGTCGAAGGTGCATGTATTGTCAGCTTATATATATAGCTTGTCTCATGAGAGTGATTAGTCGCTAGACAGAAACGTAAGTAGTTTTAGTGTGCTAGCCTGGCGGACGTTGCTGGCTAGCATGCTAAGTATCAGTGTATCTATATGTTTTGATTTTGTGTGACTTGTATTTTGTGATAGCGTAAGGTTTTATTGTCTGTCGCTACGGAAGAATTATCATGAACGAAATTCCAGTTATACAGCGTGTTATCGCTATCTTGTGGCCATCATTTATCACCGCAGGTATTGCGACGATAATTTTTACCACGGCATTTGATCCCGAAATAATTTTTGTAGATTATGATATCAGCCGACTGGGTGTTTATACGATCAGCTTCTTTTTGTTCTGGTTGCTGGGCGCTGTGACAGCGATATCTACCTGCTTCTTTTTAAAACCTTGCTCTGTTACAAATCGCTCTGCTAACAACGATAAAGAAAAAGTTTAGTCGTTTTTCCTGTTTTATATTCCCCGAGACGGGCTCCCCATATCATAGATCATATGAGTAATTCTGATAATAAATTAAAAGTAGAAGACGAGGTTGAGCAGTCGTTATATGCCAAGCGGCAAAAAATATATCCGCGTGAAGTGCACGGTCTGTTTGCATGGCTGCGAACCTCGGGCGTTATGGCGTTACTTGGATTTTATTACATCACGCCCTGGCTGCAATGGGACGAACGGCAGATGCTTTTATTCGATCTGCCTGCGCGTAAATTTTATATATTCGGAATGGTTTTTTGGCCGCAGGACTTTTTCTACCTGACCTTGATATTGATCGTTGCGGCGTTATCATTATTCTTTTTTACCGCCCTGGCTGGAAGGTTGTGGTGTGGTTATGCTTGCCCGCAGACGGTGTGGACCGAAGCTTTTTTGTGGATAGAAAGAAAGATAGAAGGTAGTCGTCCCCAGCAGATGAAGCTGGATAAGGCGCCATGGGGACATAGAAAGCTTAGGCTTAAGGTAACTAAACACTTTGTCTGGGTAATATTTTCTCTGTTTACGGGCATAACTTTTGTTGGTTATTTCTCATCTATAAGAGAACTTACAACAAGTTTCTTCCAGTTTAGTATGGGGCCATGGGAAACTTTCTGGATCTTTTTCTATGGTTTTGCTACCTACGGTAATGCCGGTTGGTTGCGAGAACAAGTATGCATGTATATGTGTCCTTATGCTCGTTTTCAGAGCGCGATGATAGACATGGATACTTTAGTGATTTCTTATGATGAGATGCGCGGTAATCCACGTGGCGCGCGTAAAAAATCAATCGACCCAAAAGAGGCCGGCTTAGGTGATTGCATAGACTGTACTATATGTGTGCAAGTGTGTCCGACGGGCATCGATATCCGCGATGGTCTGCAGTACGAGTGTATAGGGTGCGCCGCCTGTATCGATGCCTGTGATGACGTAATGGACAAGATGGGCTACGAAAAAGGATTGATCAAGTACACCACTGAAAATACCATGATGGGTAAAAAGACCCACCTGCTACGCCCAAGAATTATATTGTATGCGTGTATATTGGCAGCAGTAACAGTAGGGACATTTTATTCGATCTACACACGAATGCCATTGGCGATGGACGTGATACGTGATCGTAATACTCTATACCGTGAAACCAATGATGGTTTGATCGAGAATGTATATATGCTGAAAATCATGAACATGACCAATGAGCCTCATAGTTATAGTTTGTCTGTGACAGGAATAGAAAATTTAAATATGTTGCTGGATGTTGTCGACATCGAAGTCGATGGCGGTGAAATCATAGAGCTGCCACTACGAATACAGGTTGATCCAGATACTCTGGAGCAGCGCAGCACAAAATTAAACTTTAACTTGATCGCGACTGATGCGGATGACTTGTACGTAAATGAAGCGGCCAGGTTAATCGGTCCGGTACCACTGAATTAATATGCTGATCCATCAAGATACGATCCCCTGGTATAAACAGCCATTAGTCTGGATGATAATTGCTATTCCATCATCAGCAGTTATTGCTGGTTTTGCTACATTTTATCTAGCGGTTACAACCGATGATGGTCTGGTGGCAGATGATTATTACAAGCAAGGTTTAAGCATTAACCGTAAGATCGCGAGAGAAGATGCGGCGAAAGGCTTGCAGTTGATTGCTGAAATTGATGTTGATACAGAGACAGGTTTTATTAAAGTAAAATTTAATAAAGGCAAGATTGATACTTATCCGTCTTCTCTGCTGCTGACACTGAAGCACGCAACCCAGCAACAGAGGGATAAGAGGGTTACGTTACAGCATGGAATTGCTGATGAATATGTCGGCGCCGTTGCTGATGGAATTCAAGAAGGAGTCTGGCATTTTGAGTTGACCAGCAATGCCGACGAAAACGCCGGCGATTGGCGTTTGGCGAAAAGGGTCATGCTGGAAGGTTCGAAGCAGGTTCTTCTGCAAGCTGAATAAGTCTTAGTGTTTATCTGAGACTTTTCTTTGAACGCGTTGCAGCTTCATCATCGACGATGAAGTCCCCCCCCATTAATATTATTTCAATAATTATCATAATCGTCGTTAACTATATCAGTTATTCGATTCATGACTGTGCTGTTTGTTTCTTTGCGGCATCCTCATCGACAGTTGGTTTTTTTAAGCGAGTCAATCATAGAAAACCTTGCGTGGGCGCATTAATCAAAAAATAGTTCCAATTTTATTTTCTGACATTACGCAAGCGCAAGTGTGTTCTAGCTAATCGAAATTAATGGTCTTGATAAAGGGTGGTTCTAGAAGTTACTTAGGATGGTTATTTGTACAGGCAATAAAAAACCCGGATAAACCGGGCTTTTTATTGCTAATAAAGGAAGGGTTATGCTTTGCGTCTACGACGTAGAACACCCATACCAAGTAAGCCGGCACCCATTAACCATAGGATGCTTGGTTCTGGGATTGTAGTGCCTTCGCCTCTACCCCATAGTTTTATGTTAGATAGGCCACCACCTCGACAGTCAACAGCGCCTTCACCGTCGCAAGGTCCTGCGAAATCAAGACTCCATGTTCCCGTGAGCTCACCCGCAGTAACTAACCAAGCCCAGTGATCAGGAGCAGCATCACCAGCATGACCAACATGCATGGTGATTACAGCTTGGTCATACATGGTCCAAAATGATGAATCAATTCCCCAGGTACCATTATTCGGTATGGAACCCCAGCCGATAGATGAAGTTGCAGATAGGTAATCATCGGTGCCGTCACCAGTTAGCTCACCTTCGTTTAGCCATGCGTCGCCAGCGTAATAGCCAAGAATATCATCAGCATCTGGATTAGCCTCACCATACGAACAGTAGTCTGAAGCCGATAAAGTTGCTGTTCTATCTGGTACACCGCACGTGTCGCCGGCTACAGTTCCAGATGTCGCATACACTGAGCTTGAAGCCAGTACGATTGCTAAACCTAATAATTTATTAATTAACATTAGATATCACCCCTTTTCTTCTCATTTAATTATTTAAATTTTTATAATTTTCTAACTATCGCTTATTAATGCGGTAATTATTTGTTTCTGCTTATATTAATGCACATTATATGCCAAATTTTATTTTAATAGCAAAAACAACTGGTTAAGTCATTCTTGTTTTATGGTGAACTATTGGTTTTGTAAAATTTTTTGACGCTACAAATTAACATTAATTTTGAGGACTTTAGTAACTTATTGATTTTAACTTTAACATATTGAAATTTAAGTTTTTTTTACGTTTTTTTTATGATGCATCGCTGTAAAATTTTTAAACGCTAAATTATCAATTGAATAGTATGAATTTCCAGAGTTTGATTTATATTGTAATCGAGATAAGCGCTGTTTTAATCCCAGTCTTTATTGTCTTGTGCAGGCTTGAATAGATTATAAAATTTGATTCGATAGAATATTCTATTTAGTATTAACGGACAGTTAATTACCCTGCCTTTATGATGAAACAAAAAATAATCAACATGCTCGAGTTACAAGACTCGATGAATTCAAAAGTAAATACAGACTGGCGTTCTGCCGGCAATGAATGGTATCGGGCTATCTGGATGGAATCTTCAGAGATGCTGGAACATTACGGCTGGAAGTGGTGGAAGAAGCAGGATCCGGATTTTATGCAGGTGAAACTTGAAGTGGTTGATATCGTACATTTTGCGTTAAGTATTCGTCTTGAGCAGAATGAATCACTGGGTAATGCTGCGGAGCTTATCGCTAAAGACTTTGAAAATTCGATGCAGGCTGAGGATATCCGTAAAACCATCGAGTGTCTTGCCCTGGTAACGCTGACTGATCAGGGTGCGCATTTTTCTTTTATTGCTGGAATAATGAAATATCTTGATATGTCGTTTGACGAGCTGTATGAGATTTATGTTGGTAAAAATGTATTGAATATGTTCAGGCAGGATAATGGTTATAAAGAAGGCACTTATGAAAAAATATGGAATGGTCGTGAAGACAACGAATATCTCGCCGATATAATGGAAGAGCTAAATATTGATAGCCAAACGTTTCAGGATGATGTTTATGCTGCGCTATCTCAGAATTACGCAGCTTAACGGATAGTTTATCGTTGCCTAAGGGAATTGCGGAACAAGATTATTCAGTACATCCCCATGCCTCACCCCTAAAGGGGCTTACGTGAAAAACTTTTCCAGAAAGTTTTTTCCGCTCCTATAGATTTGCACATTGCCCGTAGGAGCGGAAACTTGTTCCGCGATATGCTGTTAGGTTTAATCTGGCTTTAAACGTACTTCGCCTGTTTTTTCGGGTATAAAGAATTCACAGTCCCAACAATTTTCTCATCGGGTTTGTACGCGATAGTAGGATCTTTTGCCGGATAATCCAGACTATATAAAAAATGCCGCATACAGTTAATCCGTGCGCGTTTCTTATCGTCTGATTTAACCACTACCCAGGGCGCGTCCGCGGTATCCGTGTGAAAGAACATGCTGCGTCTGGCCTCGGTATAGTCGTCCCATTTATCTAATGATTCAAGGTCTATCGGGCTAAGTTTCCAATGTTTTAGTGGATCATGCGAGCGTGAATGAAAACGGCGCAACTGTTCATGTCGGCTGACTGAGAACCAGTACTTGCGCATGATCATGCCAGAGTGTACCAGCATGCGTTCCAGTTCCGGGGCGGTGCGTAAAAATTCCAGATGTTCTTCTGGCGTACAAAAGTGCATCACGCGCTCAACACCGGCGCGATTGTACCAGGAGCGGTCAAACAGCACTATCTCGCCGTTGGTAGGTAGTTGCCGGATGTAACGCTGGAAATACCATTGCCCCTGTTCGACTTCGCTTGGTTTTTCTAATGCGACGACATGAGCTGAGCGGGGGTTTAGGTGTTCCATAAAGCGTTTGATGGTGCCGCCTTTGCCGGCAGCATCACGACCCTCGAAGAAGCCCACAATACGTTTCTGTTCTTCTTTGACCCAGACCTGAACTTTTAACAACTCTGCCTGTAATAATTGTTTTTCATGTTCGTACTCTTTTTTGCCTATTTTTTCAGGGTAAGGATATTCTTTCAGCTCATAACTGACCTCGAGTAAATCATCAGCAGAGATGATATCGGGTGAGGCCAGTACTTTTTCAGGGTCTGACATATCGGCCAGAATTTCCTTCAGATCTTTTTTTGTGCGTTTTGCAGTAGACGCTTTTTTAGTGGCCGGTTTATCGATAATCGTGTTTTTAGTGTCCATAGTTTTCAGGCTGTGTTTAGGGCGAGTAATTCTCAAGACTAACAAATATCGGGTAGTGATATTTTGATAAATGTCATGTTTTGTTGGTAGAGAGTCACTGATGAATTTATGGTGACGTATCTTGCAGGCCAGGTTTTCAGGTGTTATCGGGCAACAAAAAACCCGGCAATGCCGGGTTTTTTGTTAATGCATGTCGTATCAAATAATGTGTTATTTAATCTTGGCTTCCTTATACATTACATACTTACGAACGACTGGATCGAATTTTTTCATTTCCAGTTTTTCAGGCATGGTGCGTTTATTTTTGGTCGTAGTGTAAAAATGACCAGTTTTCGCAGATGAAACCATTTTAATTTTTTCGCGCATGATTGTCTCCTTTTAAACCCTTTCGCCGCGTGAGCGCATTTCAGCTAAAACCACATCGATGCCTTTTTTATCGATAATGCGCATGCCATTGGCAGATACGCGCAGTTTTACATGGCGGTTCTCAGTTTCAACCCAAAAACGATGGCTGTGCAAGTTAGGCAGGAAGCGACGTCTTGTTTTGTTATGAGCATGGGATACGTTGTTACCGGCTACCGGGCGTTTTCCAGTGACCTGACATACTCTAGACATTGTAATTACTCCAAACCAAAAATATTAAAAACAGGCCTCAAAACATGTTCGTGAGACCCCTGTAAAAACGAGCCGGCAATTCTAGCGAAGAATAGCCCTGCTGACAAGTAAAATAGTGTGTCTATTCAGGGCTTCGGTCGACATGCCACAATCCGTGGGCATGTATAATAGCGCGATATTGTAAATCACAGAATTACCCTGAAATACCGCTGTAGTAGTGTTAGTGAACGGATGATTCGGTAGAGAGTTTTAATAATGGCGTTAGATATTGTATTTATTGAAGATTTACGCATAGAGACCATTATTGGTATCTATGACTGGGAGCGGGAAGTTAAGCAGACAATCGCGCTGGATATTGAAATGGCGGCTGACAATACAAAACCGGCAACATCTGAAAACATTGATGATGCTTTGAATTACAAGGCCGTTGCCAAACGATTGATCGCATTTACAGAAGAAAGCCAGTTTCAGCTGGTTGAAACACTGTCTGAGCGTCTTGTTGCGATCATCATGGCTGAATTCAATGTTCCATGGTGCCGATTAAAACTGAGCAAGCTGGGGGCTGTAACTGGTTCCAGGTCGGTAGGCGTTATCATCGAGCGCGGTCAGCGCTAAAGGGTGAATCGGGCAGTGGCAATTATTTACATCAGTCTTGGCAGTAATATCAATCGTGAAGAAAATACCAGAGCCGGTATCCATGCGCTAAAAAGCGCTTTTGGTGAACTCGTTCTGTCTTCGGTTTATGAGAGCGAAGCCGTTGGCTTTAGTGGGGATGCATTTTATAACATGGTGATCTCATGCCAGGTAAGTATGCCCGTTCATGAAACTAATCAAGTTTTACGTGATATTGAAGATGCTAATGGTCGTGATCGTAGTGGGCCTAAGTTTTCTTCTCGAACGCTGGATCTTGACCTGTTGCTGTACGATGATTTACAGCTGGATGAAGATGGTTTGAAACTGCCGCGTGGTGAGATATTAAAGAATGCTTTTGTTTTATGGCCGTTAGCTGAGATTGCGCCAGACCTAAAACATCCTGAGGTTGGCTCAAATTATGCGGAACTGTGGTCAGCATTTGATAAGAGTAAAGAAAAACTGCGTCCCATCGAGTTTATATTTTAGTGTCGCGCTTTTCTAATAACTGCATCGCGGAACAAGATTGCGCTCCTACAATGCATGCACTCCGTAGGAGCGGAATCTTGTTCCGCGATTGCGGTAGCTATATTTTTCAGAAAAGCCAAAGGACATGAGTCTTGATTCAATATTTTGCGACTTGTTTGTCGATATTTCCGGCACTGATTGCGCTGTTCCGTTTTCAAAACTAAATGATGCTTTAGAAAGCTTATTGCCTGGACAGACATTATTGGCAGTGTCCGGGAAGCAGGCCCTGCAAACGGATATGCCAGCATTTTGTCGGCAGAGAAATTTGCAGCTGCTTGATCAGGGTGAGATGGATGCGCTATTTTATTTTTTGATTAAGCAGCGAGACTAGCGAGAAGATCCTGCTATCCATTTATTTTGTCTGTAAGAAACTCGATCATACGTTTAACTTTTTGCGGTACGAATCTTCGTTCTGGATACACCGCGTGAATATCGTATGCGGTCGGTTTAAAATCGGGCATAATTATTTTTAATTTTCCCTCTTTAATATATTTTCGTACATACCATTCAGCTAATATCGATACACCGAGGCCTTCCAGCGTTGCATCGCATACAGCATCAGGGCTACTAGCTTTGAAGCGTCCGTTAACACGAATTGACTCGTCGCCTTCCTGCGTGCTGTTGAAATACCAGAGGTCAGGCGATTTTTGCAGTGAATAAAATAGGCAGTTATGTTTGATGAGGTCGGCAGGTTTTTTTGGGCGGCCATTATTCACCAGATATTCCGGACTGGCGATGACGATACGCGGGCTTGAACCAATTTTTTTGGCGATCAGCGAGGAGTCTTCCAGTGGGCCAATACGAATCGCCAGATCGATGCCTTCCTTTACTAGATCAGTGTAATCATCAGCAAATATAAGATCGATGTTGATATCGGGGTAAGAGCTCAGGAATTCGCCCAGATGTGGAAGAATGTAGGTACGGCCAAACGCCGCGCTGGTTGAGATACGTAATGTGCCTGTGGGGTCGATTTTGCCTTTGCCGACACTTGCTTCAGCTTCCTGAAAATCGTTAAGAATGCGGATGCAGTGGTGGTAATACTCCTTGCCGGCTTCCGTGAGTTTTAAAGAGCGTGTACTGCGATTAAGCAGCTTGGTGTCCAGGCGTTCCTCAAGTGAGGCGATATGTTTACTCACAGTTGACTGCGACATATTCGTTTCACGTGCCACAGCAGAAAAACTTTTCGCTTCGACGACGCGCCTAAACACGGCCATACTGTGCATTACATCCATACAAACCCTCTTAAAATAAGTGTTTCAGGAGGTTGGTTATTAACTCATTCCATTATGGAATGAGTAATATTCCAAATCAAGCGGTTATTAATAATATAAGACTAGTCTAATGTGACTGTAAAGTGAAATAAATTCAATGGCTTTATATTTGATCATTTTTAACACAGGAGATAACGCATGACTAATTTAGCAAACGTAAATGAACTGAAGAAAAATGAAACGACTATGGAAAAAGCTTCAGCTATAACCCCGGCGAAAAATCCGGATGACTGGTTTGAGAAAAAATTTGAAGAGCATATGGAAAAATACAAAGTGAATAAAACGCCGAGTATGGCCATCGTGGTAACGAAGGGTAGTCTGGATTGGGCCTATCCGCCATTTATTCTGGCTTCATCCGCCGCCGCACTGGGTTGGGATGTCGAGCTGTTTTTTACATTTTATGGTTTAAGTCTGCTCAAAAAAGATCTGAATCTGGAAATCAGCCCGCTGGGTAATCCGGCGATGCCGATGAAAATGCCATTTGGACCGGAATGGTTTAAGGCTATTAACTGGAACATTCCAAATGCGGTAAGCAGCAACATACCGGGTTTTGAAAAAATGGCGACGGGACTAATGAAACAGACCATGGCCAACAAGGGTGTCGCTACTATCGAAGAATTACGTGAACTGAGTCTGGAAGCCGGGGTCAAAATGATTGCCTGTCAGATGACGGTCGATCTGTTCGGCTGGAAAATGGATGACTTCCTACCTGAAGTGGCTGACTGGGTTGGCGCAGCGTCGTTTTTACCGACAGCGAAAGATGCAGATGTTACTTTGTTTATTTAGAGCAAACATATGTGTAGAGATGACCTGTAGGTGTGAAAAAAATGTATGGAACGGTTTTTTCGCATCCACAGTTGGATAGCACGAATAACAACAGGATCATTTATGAATAATCTAAGCCCGGATCAAATACCTGAAAAATGGGGCGATATCGCATCAGCCTATAGCGCAGCATTTGAAAAATTAACTTCGCAATTTGCCGATGAAGTTATCTCTCAGCTTTCACCTAAAACCGGTGAGTC